>JAHFQG010000149.1 GCA_023266415.1 Francisellaceae bacterium
TACAAAGCGTATATCCAATATCGCCTAAAAGTAGAACCCCTTGAAAAAGCCTCCCTCAGTTTATCTCCCGCAACTCGAGGGGAATGGTTACACAAAGCCTTAGAATATCGAGGGCAGGGGGCGGAAAAAGCGGTGGAAAACGCCTTCCAAACCTTAGGCTTGGCCAGCTTAGACCAGGGCCCCCATTTTTGGGATATTGAAAAAAAACGCCTGGCCTCTTTGTTGGAGGCTGTGACGCACTTTGAATGCACCCGCGCCCCTTTTACCGTGCACAAAACCGAGTTGTCCTTGACACTCACCTTAGCAGAAACCACGCTCAAAGGACGTTTAGATAGACTGGATAATATCGATGGGCACTATTGGATTGTAGATTATAAAACAGGCAGTATTCATCCCACCGATTGGCAAGGCGAGAGACTCCAAGAACCCCAATTACCGCTCTATGCGGTGGCACAACAACTATATCCCATTTCAGGGGTGAGTGCGTTGGAAATTACCCCCCAAGGCGTGACTTGGCACACATTGGCGGTGGATGCGCCTCTGAAACATCGTTGGCGCATTCAGTTAGAAAAATTGCTGTTTGAGTTCCAAACTGGCCAAGCCGGTGTCACCCCCCTACATCCCAGCGTATGCTCGTATTGCCATCTGAAAAGCGTGTGCCGGCATTTTGAGAGAACGGTATGAAGCATGTGCCACCAAAACAGACTCACTCTCATGCTCTAACGCAGGCTGAGGTCCAGTCTTATATCACCCCAGCGCAGACTTGTGTCACCCCAGCGCAGGCTGGGGTCCAGTCTTGCGTCACCCCAGCGGCTGATAGCTCTCTTCGTCGCAGAGCCTTATCTCCCCAGCATTCCTTTATTGTAGAAGCACCCGCCGGCTCAGGAAAAACCACTCTGTTGGTGCAACGCTTTTTAAGCTTACTCTCCACCGTCAAACATCCGGAGTCTATTTTAGCCGTTACCTTTACTCGGGCTGCCGCGCAAGAAATGCGCTGCCGCATTTTAAGAGCGTTGAAAGAGGCAGACAATCCAGAGCCTCCGTCTAACCCGCTCCAGCGGCAAACCTGGGAGTTAGCCAGAGCCGCTTTAGTTCAAGATAGACAAGAAGGGTGGGGGCTTTTGAAAAATTCAGATCCCCTCAAAATCACGACCATCGATGCATTATGTGCCCGATTGGTGAGCCAAATGCCCCTTTCTTCTAGTATGGGGGTGGGAACAGATATTCATCCCTATCCTCCCCACTTATATCAAGAAGCTGTGCAAGCCCTATTTACCCACTATGAAGAAGCCTCCCCCTTGGGGGAGGCTTTACGCCACCTTGCAAAACACGGTGACAATCGCTTGGATTGGCTAAGTGATTTGTGTCAAGAACTCCTGGCCAAACGAGATCAATGGCTGGCAGTGATTGTAGGTGCCCAACAAGCCCCCCATATTCGGGCTTACCTAGAACATAATCTACAAGATATTGAGCAAAAAGCTGTCGGAGCAGTGCAAGGGTTTGTCTCAATGCCTGCCACAGGCCTAAAAAGCCTGGCAGATGCTTTACTCACCCAAACCGGCGAATGGCGCAAGAAGATCCCGCCCGAATATTCAGAATTACCCCAATCACTTGCCTTTCAAGAAGCCCTGCAAGCCATACGATCCTTACCCGAACCGCATTATACCGATGAACAATGGACCGTATTAGAAGCGTTGTTTACCCTATTACCCGTGTTGGTGGCACATTTAAAGTTGGTGTTCATTACCCATCAAAAAATCGACTTTTTAGAATTGGGTCTTAATGCCCAATATGCCTTGGGGCAATTGGAGTCACCCTCGGATCTAGCCCTTTCGTTGCACAGTCATATTCAGCATATTCTCATTGATGAGTTTCAGGATACGTCAACGCATCAATATACCTTGTTCGAGCAATTGGTTCGGGGATGGAGCCTAGGGGATGGCCACACGTTCTTTTTGGTGGGAGATCCGCGGCAGTCCATCTACCGCTTTCGGGGCGCGGAGGTTGGGCTCTTTTATACCGTACAGAAACACGGGTTGGGGGGGATCCCGTGTGAGGCCCTCACACTCACCCATAACTTTCGCGCTTCTGCTACATTAGTAGACTGGGTGAATACCCTATTTACCCAAATTATGCCCTATACGCCCGCTCAGGCAGCCAAAACAGAGGCCACGGCAGGGGTCGTATGTCGGGCAGCCTCCGACAAGCCAACGGAAGCGGCTTATGTGGCCTATCAAGTACAGCAAATCATTCAAGCGCATCCCAGTAAAACCATCGCCATTTTAGGACGCACCCGCGCACATCTTACCTTGATCGTGCAAGCATTGCAGCAGCGCAACATCGCGTTTACGGCAACCGAGTTGGATACCTTAGAAGACATTCCACTTATCCAAGACTTACTTACCTTAGCCACCGCCCTTCAAGATGAGCACAATCGTATTGCTTGGCTGGCATTGTTTCGTACCCCCCATTGGGCCATGCGATTATCGGATTGTACGGTATGTGTGGCGTGGGCAGAGCAACACAATCAAACACTTTTTGAAGCGCTGCAACATATGCCTTCTCAGCAATTTCACCCCCACTCTCGTCTCTTGGCGGTATTACCCATTTTAAAGCGCTTTTATGGGTTGCGGCATCGTATGCCGTTTGTTCGTTTGGTCAAAGCTCTGTGGCAAGCGTGGGGGGGGATAGCCGCTTATCCGGATACACCACTAGAAACGGCAGAGCTTTTTTTCTCGGCTTTAGCTGATTATACCATTATCAACTTTCCGCCCCGTGGGTGCGCCGAGCGCCTATTTTCACAGCCCTTGCGTCTTTCTACCCCCTCTAAAAACAATGTTTTTGTGATGACGTTGCATAAATCGAAGGGGT
>JAHFQG010000150.1 GCA_023266415.1 Francisellaceae bacterium
GGCAAAAGAGCAGCAAAATCATCCATGTCTTCATCTTCTTATCTCCTTGCAGGGAAGCCCATTATGAATCAAATTTTCTTTTGGATCATCCTCTCCAGTGTTGGATTTGGGGCTTGGCGTCAATGGCATTTCATGGGAGCAGAGTTATTTGACTCGCCCATGAGCCAAATGACACTGGGTCTCATGAATACGGCCATACAATCGGTCACATTAGCGTTTGGGTTGATTGGCAGTTTAACTTTTTTCTTAGGGTTGATGAAAATTGCAGAAAATGCGGGGCTCTTAAATGTGTTAGCCAAATTACTGCAACCATTGATGGTCCGTTTGTTTCCTGAAATTCCGGCCAATCATCCCGCAATTGGGGCGATGGTCATGAACCTATCGGCCAATGCGTTGGGGTTGGGGAATGCAGCCACACCATTTGGGATCCGCGCCATGCAAGAATTGGACGCATTGAACCCCAATAAAGGGGTGGCCACCAACGCTATGGTGCTTTTTTTGGCTATGAATACAGCCAGCATTACTTTGTTGCCCAGCAGCATTATTGCGCTTCGGGTGGCGACTGGTTCTCATAATCCAGCAGGGGTGATGCCCACCATTTTGTTTGCCACGTTGTGTGCCACGATATCCGCCATTTTCATTTCTAAGGCGTTACAAAAGCGTTCAACCATTCCGCGGGCAGCACGGGTTCCCCATGAAGGGTACCCTACTTGGGTATGCTTTGTGGCATTGGGGGTATTGTTGTCACTCATTCCCCTCAGTCTGTTTTATGGCGAAGTCAGCTCTCCTTGGATATTACCCACTTTAACAGCGGCTATTTTACTGATAGGCATGAGGCGCAAGGTCTTGGTGTATGAGAGTTTTATTGATGGGGCTAAAGAAGGGTTGCAGGTGGTATTTCGGATCATCCCTTACTCTGTGGCCATTTTATGTGCCATCAGTCTGTTGCGGACCAGTGGGGTATTAGAGATACTGCTGTGGAGTATTCGGTTTATCACAGAGCCTTTAGGATTCCCAGCGGAGGCATTGCCTATGGCTTTGATGCGGCCTTTATCCAGTGCGGGGGCTTATGCGATGGTAGCGGACATACTGAAAGATCCAAATTTTGGGCCAGACAGCTTTTTAGGATATTTGGTGAGTACCATTCAGGGGACGACTGAGACCACTTTTTATGTATTAGCGGTATATTTTGGTTCAGTGCAGATTAAGAACATGCGGCACGCGGTGCCCACCGCCCTGCTCACGGACATTGCGGGCATGATAGCGGCGGTGTTTATTGTGCGGCAGATGTATGGTTAGCGTTTGGAGTACTGTTCTGCTTTTCTGGCTTTCTTGAGGCCCACTTTCTTCCGTTCGACTTTTCTGGAATCGCGGGATACGAACCCAGCGCGACGCATCACAGCTCTAAGGGTGGCTGTTTTGGGCTCTGCGGGTGTTGCCACGATGATTTCTTCACCCTCTTCGGTGGTGGTGACGGTATAATTTTCCGGAGGGCCTTCAACGGTGAGCACGATATTGCCGTTACCGGTTTCGTCGTATTGTAGGAGAGCACGGGTGATGCCGTGGCGAATAGCGCCAGCCTGACCCATAGTACCACCGCCTTTGACGGTGATATTAATGTCGAAATCTTTGAGCATTTCGATGAGGGTGAGGGGTTGGCGGACCATCATATGGGCTGTTTTACGGCCACCGAAGTACTCTTCGATGCTTTTACCATTGACTTGGAGGGTGCCTTTGCCGCGTGTTAAGAAGACACGAGCGGTCGAGGTTTTACGACGACCTGTGCCCAAAAATTGTTCAGCCATGGTTATTTTCCTTCAACGACGGTCGGTTGTTGTGCTTCATGGGGGTGTGTGGTGCCAGTATACACGAAGAGTTTGCGAAACATGGCACGACCCAAGGGACCCTTGGGCAACATACGTCTTACAGCTAACTCAATAATTTGTTCAGGGGCTTTTTGACGCATGTCGCTTAAAGTACGTGCCTTCATCCCACTGGGGTAACCCGAATAGTGATAGTACACTTTATTTTGTTCTTTTTGGCCGGTTGATCTGACTTGGCTTGCATTCAAGACCACGACAACGTCGCCCATATCGATGTGACGGCAATAGGTGGGTTTGTGTTTGCCTTGCAGGAAAACGGCAATTTTGGTTGCCAAACGGCCGATGGGGACGTTGGTGGCGTCAAGCACCAGCCATTGCCGTTTGATATCGGCGGGGGTTGCACTAAAGGTTCTCATTCGCTCAAGCTCCGGGCTTCGTATAAAAATGGCCGTAAAGGCGCGAATTATACCGCTCCATGTTAGAATGTGCAACATGTGTCTAAAACAAAATAAGTCTTTTAGCTAACTGCATGAGTGATCCCACTTCTCTACGCCAAAAAACCGATACCTGCGTCCGATGTGGGTTGTGTTTGCCCCATTGTCCCACATTTCAGCTCACCCGTTTGGAAAGCCATTCTCCACGAGGACGCATTGTGCTCACGCAAGGATTAGACACCGGAGCTATTCCCCCTACCCCAGCAGCCCAAAAAGCTTTGGAAACGTGTTTAAGCTGTTATCGGTGTGAAACCGTGTGTCCAGCCGAAGTCAATTATTCGGATATTATTGAAACCGCTCGGGCGCGATGGGCCCCTACATCGCTCGGATTATTACGGTTTTTTTGTAATAGGCATTTCACGGTATTATGTCAAGGACTGGGCTGGCTTTTTCAGCCTTTTTTCCCTTTTATCCAAACGCTCATACCGTTGCGTCTTTTATCACGAGCCCCCCGTTGTTCGCGACCCCAAGCTTTTTTGCCCTATTATCCCGCACACAATATCGTACAAGGAGAAGTATGTTTATTCTTAGGATGCATGACGCGAATGGC
>JAHFQG010000047.1 GCA_023266415.1 Francisellaceae bacterium
ATAGTTTAACCCACACTCGCATGGCAGGTAATCGATGGTGTTTCGCATGATACTCCCGTGCCAATGCAATGATGGCACAGTGCAGCGGGCTTAGCGTAAGCCCTAAATCAGCCGCTATGGCATCTCGTAGGGCTTCATTCCACCCTACCAACTGATGATCGGATGATGGGTGATGGTGAGCTGAACCCATGCTGCCTCCTCAATCATCGTAACAGGTAAATTGCCTAATTCAGCAGCTTCTAAGCGTCGCACAAAGCATAATATGCCTAAGGGGGGTGCCAATGCATACTGCACCGCATCACCCAATAGCACACAATGGGCTCCAGGGGGTAATAAATCCCAATGCACAAATGGAAATTGACTGATAAAATAAAGTGGGCTCATGTGATCACCCAGTCAGCCCGGGATATCAAGCGATGTACCTCGGATAGAGTGATGAGAGTGGCTCCACGGGCGAGACACGCCTCGTGATCATTCGTAACATACAATGCCTCAATATCATAATCCGGGGCCATGCCCCAGGTACCCGCGTAGGGTTCTTCTACCAGTTGCTGTATCCCTTCGCCATGAAATACCACCGATACTTTGTGCTCAAAAGCCGCCGCCGCCAACACCACATTCAGTGCATTAAAGGCAATAGGTTGTGGGGGCGCTGTGATAAGAGCAAGGACATTCATTTGAAAAAAATCACTTTATCGGCTTGGCTGGCTTCGAAGGTCCAGAGGCCTAACCCTGCAAAAGGTAATTGAGGACTCTCAGGCACCCCCCGCTCGATGGCAGAGGCGCTGCATCGATAAATAGGAATGATGGTGGGTAGGGTAGGGGCTTCATAAACGCCATCGGCATACAAAAAAATAAGGGCCACAGTGTGGCCCTGTTGAAGACAAGCCGTGCAAAATTGGCTGGCTCGCAAAGCGGCCCCAGAAGAGGGCGCCCCTTCAATAAATAGAGCGTATCTCATTCATCCCGGCGACTAAATGCGCTGAGCAATTGCAACAAGGATAAGAAAATATTGTACAGCGAAACATATAAAGACACCGTGGCTAAAATATAGTTACGCTGTCCGCCGTGGATCATCTGGCTGGTTTCATGCAAAATAAACCCCGAGCTTAGGAGTAAGAAACCAGAGCAAATGAGCAGCTGTAAGCCAGCTAATTGGAGAAAAATGTTAGCAATCACAGCCAAGAACAGCACCATGGAGGCGGCTATAATAAAGCCAGTCATATAACTAAAGTCTTTCCGAGTGGTGAGGGCATAAGCCGATAACCCAAAGAAAATCAGCCCCGTGCCGCCCAACGCTGTGGTAACCAACTGGCCACCATTCGGAAGCCCCATATACAAGTTCAAGATGGGGCCTAAGGTGTACCCCAAAAAGCCAGTTAAGGCAAAAACGGACACAATGCCCCACCCACTGTGGGCTGTGGCATTCACCAAAAATAGAAGCCCAAAATAGGCAATAAAACCAAACAATCCAATAGGTGGTGCATGGCTTACCACGGAAAAAGCAGCCATGGCAGCACTAAACAGTAAACTGAGTGCCAGCAAAATATATGTGTTTCGGATAACAGAATTGGTGGCTAACCCAGAGCGAGTTAGGCTTTGTGTGTTCACAAAATGGCGTGTCATAAAATCCCTCCTTTGAAGAATATACGTGTCTATTGTATCACAATTTCAATCTTTTAAGTATATCCGGATCTCGCACAAGAGAGGCTTTTTTCTCTGGGGAATACGCTATACCCAACTGTTTTCGGAAACAAATACAAGCGGCATTAAAAATGGGCAGATCGGCTGTGTCGGTTTTAAGGGCATCTGTGTTTTGTTTGCTTTCTAACAAAGTTTTTCGGGTTTTTAGATAAATGGGGATAAACAAGAAAATGCCCACTAACCCGGCCAGTAGCATTTTGAATGCTTCTTTCAAGATTTCTCCAAAAATCCCGAAGAATTTTTTTGATGGTTTTGTGGGTGTCGTGTTATTTTGATTTGAACCAAACTTTGCCTCTGTTGTCATTCCGGGTTCTTTTATTTGTTCGGGTTTATTTTGAGTTGCATTCGATTTTATTTCAGCTACCCATTTTTTTAAGTTTTGATATTGCGATAACCCCTCTAAGAGTTTGTTATATGACTTTTTTTGGCTGATAGGTGGGTTATTTTCGTTGGCATACTCATAAAAATGAAGATCGGGCGCTTTTGTGAAGATAAGTTTTGAAGCCAACTGAACGAGTTGATTGATATCTGTCTGTTGCATAGGATACTGCTGAGATACATGCAGATATTTTGGATCAAAATCGAGAATACATCGGAGAATGTCCAAGCAATCTGCATCATGGATAAGTTCTCGAATTAGCTTTGCTAGTCCTTGCTGCAATTGTTTTCTTTCGTCTGAAGTAGGCTTCCGAATTTCTGAAGAAAGCGTATCTGCTTGTACTGTGAAAAAGGTATAGAGGTGATTTTCGAGGTTGGGATCTTCAGGGTTGGGATCTTCAGGGTTGGGATCTTCAGGGTTGGGATCTTCAGGGTTGGGATCTTCAGGGTTCCAATCTTTGTTGGCGGTAGCTTCCGCGATTGTTATCGCCACTTTTTCTGGACACCCCAGAGTAAGTAGGTAGGTCAAGACATTTTGGCCGCTTTGCATGTCCCAGTAATCTGGGCCCTCCGCTTCTCGTGCAGAATCATGCCATAACGCTGCAATTTGGCAGTACAAAATAATATCGTCCGTTAACAGGGTATGTACACTGCTATCTGCAGGAGCCCAAGCCTGATGTAAATGAACAAATAAAGGAATATACAAAGCGGCTCGAGTCACATGGGCGATCCCGTGATTCCCTTTGATTCGGGAATGGGAGGGTGATTTTGGGAAATTAACTGAATACACATACTGACTTACAAAATCAACGTGAGCGTCCAGGAGATCACTTAGCTTGGGGTGTTTTTCTTGAGGAAGGGATGACAAACTAGGCTGTAAAAGAGGTGAATACATGTGACGAAATGGCATGAATAGGCTCTCTTTGAGGAGGCAAATATCAAGAGTATAGCAAATTTAGGGTGAGCGAAATAGTCATTCTGCTAAATAACGCCGAATTCCTCCCTGCACTTGTCTCTTGGCATTTTTCAATTAAATGGGGTATGCTGCGTGTAGGTTCTTATGGAGAGGGAATACCAGAGTGATTACATTGTTGTTAGTTGACGACCATGACTTGGTCCGAGCAGGGATCAGCAAACTGTTGTCCGATGTCAAAGACATTCAAATCATCGGGGAAGCCCGAACCGGCGAAGAAGCCATTGCCATCGTACGTGAAAAACGACCCCAAGTCGTCCTCATGGACGTCCGTATGCCCGGTATCGGCGGCCTCGAAGCCACTCGAAAACTACTGCGCCTCGACCCAGACATCAAAATCATCGTTTTAACCGTCTGCGACGAAGAACCCTTTCCTTCTAAATTGCTCCAAGCCGGCGCCGCAGGCTATATCACCAAAGGCTCTGGTATCGAAGAAATGATCCAAGCCATCCGAGCCGTCAAAGCCGGTCAACGCTATATTAGCCCCGAAATCGCTCAACAATTGGCCCTAAAACACCTCACCGACGACGGCAGAGAACCCTTTGACACCCTCTCCGAACGGGAAATGCAAGTCATGATTATGATCACGAATGGCCAAAAAGTCTCCATCATCGCCAAAAAACTCTGCCTTAGCCCCAAAACAGTCAACAGTTATCGTTACCGCCTCTTCGAAAAATTGGGTGTCAACAGCGATGTTGAATTAACCCATCTGGCTCTCCGACATGGTATTCTGGAATCCACAGAAGGCGCCTAATCACTGGGCGCACTTCTTGGCTACCGTACCCCGTTCCCCCGGAGTATACCGTATGTTAGATCAGCAGGGGGCACTGCTCTATGTTGGGAAAGCCAAACATCTCCAAAAACGCTTAAAATCGTATTTTCGAACCGACGTGCCTCTGCGGATCCAAACCCTTACCCGTCAAATCAATACCATCGAAATAACCCTTACCCAAAATGAAAAAGAAGCACTTATTTTAGAGCAAAATCTTATCAAAAGTTTGAAGCCTAAATACAACATCTTGTTGCGAGATGGCAAAAGCTACCCCTATTTATGGATCTCTGACCATCCTACCCCGCGTCTTAGCCTCTACCGAGGTCGACGTCACGAAAAAGGCCAATTCTTTGGTCCATACCCCGGCGTCAGTGCCCTCCAACATACCCTCGATTTTCTCCAAAAAACCTTCCAACTTCGTTCGTGCTCCGATCCCTTTTTTAATGCCCGTGTCCGCCCCTGCCTCCAATACCAGATTAAACGCTGCACCGCCCCCTGCGTCCAACACGTTTCTAAAGAAGACTATGCAAAACAAGTAAACGCCACCATTGAAGTGCTCACAGGTCGCCATGAAACCGCTTTGACATTTCTCACCCAACAAATGGAACTGGCTTCTCAAAAAGAGGCCTACGAAGAAGCCGCTTTGGCCCGAGATCGCCTCCAAAACCTACGTCACATGCAACAAACTCAAGCCGCTGTAGGAGCCCCCCATACTGGCGACATCTGGGCCCTCCAAATCGGCTTCTCTTGGGTCGGCTTGGCCAAAGTATCAGTCGAAGATGGCCATGTATGGGATACCCAAACCTTCTTACATCCCATACCTCCCGTGCTGGATACCGACGACATGCTCAGCGCTTTTTTGACCCAGTACTACCTTGCACTCGACCCTTTCAGCGTCCCCGCCATTATTTTTGCCGCTCCTCTTTCCAAAGGGTTCATTTCTTTGTTTGAAACCACGTTTTTTGAAAAAAAACGGAAAAAAATACGCCTAAAACCCATTTCAAAAACCGTTGAGGCCTGGTACCAGTTGGCTCAACAAAATGCCCACAGCGTGTTAGAACGCCATCAAAGCCAAGCTACCCATCAAAAAAATCGCTGGGAACAGTTCCTGTACTATTTCCAATTACCCCCCAGCGCCACTCGACTGCTATGCCTCGATGTGAGCCATTCTTTAGGCGAATGTACTGTGGTTTCTTGTGTGATACTGGATGAAGCTATTCCTCAAAAAGCCCTCTACCGATGCTTTTCCATCGAAGAAAGTAAGGGGGATGACTGCTACGCCTTAAAGCAGGGATCCGCACGGTATTATGCCTATTGTCAGGAAAATCAAGAAAAATGGCCTGACGCTATTTTGGTGGATGGCGGAAAAGGTCAATTGAATGCCATTCAAACCGCTTTAGAGGCGCTGGGGGCGCCTATTGGGGTGTTGCTGGCCATTGCCAAGGGGCCCACCCGTAAGCCCGGTCAAGAAACTCTTTGGCAGTGGCATGAGTCTGGCATTCGGGAGGCCATTCTGAAAAAAGACCAACCCCTCTTCCATCTGTTGCAACACATCCGCAATGAAGCCCATAAAACGGCCCTACAACGCCATCGACAACAACGGCTTCGAAAAAGGCTCCATTCCCCCTTAGAAAATATCTCGGGGGTGGGTCCCAAACGCCGCCAAGCCCTTCTCAGGTATTTTGGGGGGTACCAAGGGATCTTAGCGGCGGACGTGGCCACTTTAGCCCAAGTCCCTTCAATTAGTCTTGCTCTGGCAGAAGTTATTTTTCAAGCTTTACGAGAACCCAAGTAAACATTGACGCTCTTCTCGCCGATTGTTACCATCATCAGTGGTAAGGAGAGGTGGCTGAGCGGCCGAAAGCGGCGGTCTTGAAAACCGTTGATCCGAAAGGATCCGTGGGTTCGAATCCCACCTTCTCCGCCATTTGTTTCGGATTATGCCATTTCCTCCTAAAAACGAGGCTTCATGCACTACAATATCCCCAATCTAGTGACCCTCGCTCGGCTTTCATTAGTCCCTTGCCTTATTTTGTTCTATAGTCTGCCTTTTCTTTGGGCAAAATGGTTGGCGGCGGTGCTGTTTTTTATCGCTGTTATGACCGATTGGTTAGATGGTTTTCTGGCAAGACGCTTAAACCAATTTACCCGATTCGGAGCTTTCCTAGATCCCGTGGCTGATAAATTACTTATTGCCGCAGGCCTTATTTTGCTGATGGCTGAGCATACTGGCTTCTTGTTTAGGTTAGCTGTATTAATTATTGTGGGCCGAGAAATATTAATGTCGGCGTTACGGGAATGGATGGCTTTATGTCAGGCAGCTTCCGTAATATCGGTGAGTCGGATGGGAAAATTCAAAACGGTGTTCCAAGGGGCGGCGGTGAGCATTTTGCTTACCCCAGTGCCCAATTCTTGGCGCTGGTGGGTAACGCCCGTAGGCTACTTAGCGCTGTTCATTGCGGTGGTGCTTACGGTGGTGTCGTTGTGGACCTATTGTGCTAAAGCCAGACCTGTTTTGATGGATGACACAAAAGCGCCTTGACATTTGCCTAAAAGGCTTTAGAATTGTGGGAGTTTTTGCGGGAATAGCTCAGTGGTAGAGCACAACCTTGCCAAGGTTGGGGTCGCGAGTTCGAACCTCGTTTCCCGCTCCAAATTTTCAAGGTTATTTCGTAGGGGCGAGGCGTGCCTCGCCCGTTAATGTATCGTTAATGTATAACGCGAACTGATGTAGAAATAAAAATGGCTGGGTGGCAGAGTGGTCATGCAGCGGCCTGCAAAGCCGTGTACGCCGGTTCGATTCCGGCCTCAGCCTCCAGTTGTTTATGCCTAACACAAAACCCATGAGAAACAGCTCGAAGTGGTTTTGAGTTAGGCTAGGCGCGTTCCTATCTACTAGGTGCACAACGAATATGCCCGGGTGGTGGAATAGGTAGACACAAGGGACTTAAAATCCCTCGGGGCTTAACCCCCGTGCCGGTTCGAGTCCGGCCCCGGGCACCAGCTTTTTAGCTGATAAAAAAAGTTGGCATTTATTTGTTTCTAACACTACACTTTAATTATTTTCCGGATTTAATTATCTGCTAAATATGTACAGTGTATCTACATTATATAGAGGCCTTGTTGCATGAATCAGACATTCTGAATGTCATGCCAGTGAAAACTGGCATCCAGTTGCCCGTAGTATATATGGAGATCCCTCACAATGTTCGGGATGACGTGGAAACATGGCCATTCATGCAACAAGGCCGATATTTGCTATAATAAAAATATCAAATATCCTGGATTTTTGAATGAATCTTCTTTATAACCCCCTAAGTCGATTATTGACGTCAGTGGCTCATGTTGTCTTATGGCCCATTCGAGCTACTTTAGGGCGTGTTGTGCGAATGGCGGTAGCACCTTATATTCTTGCGCCAAGATTTAGGCCAGAGTTTATGTTGTCGTTAAACAAACTGTATACACGATGTACCCCCAAAGTTGGAGGGGAGAGTGTTGTTTATTATGGGAGTTTTACCAGGGTTACAACTGATTTAGGGGAGGGATTAGGGAAATCGGTATGTTACACGTTGGAACCTTCGAATGATCTCCCGATAAAGGCTTGCCCCGACAAATTGTCACATATGATGGTTTTTTTAGGCAATGGGGCTCTGGTAGATACCCAGGTATTGGAAGAATGGGCTTCTTTGGCAGAAGCAAAAAACATTCGCATCACGGTAGTACAACATCCTGGGGTGATGGCCCATGATAGTGGAAAGAAACCAACTCAGTTTGATGACTTAGTTAGTAATGGGGCAAATGTTTTTAAAGCCATTCAAAAAAAATATGGTCTCAAAGCGGATGATATCGGGCTTTATGGGCATTCTCTGGGGGGGGCCATTGCCACTCAGGTAGCGACACGGTTTTATAATCCCCTGCAGAAAGAATGTCCTTATGTCTTTGTTGATCGCTCTTTCAGCAGTCTTGCTAGAACCCCTGTGGGGTGGATTTTGAGCAATAAACCTAAAACTGTGTTAGGTGTCTTTGTTTTTTTAGTTCTTCAGGTACCCCTGGCCATGGCTGTTTTTTGCATTCTTAAACCTTTATTGCTGTTAACGGGCTGGGAGGCACATACAGGGCTTCATTATGCTCTATTGCCCTCAGATCACAAACACCATCTCTTTGTGCGTTCTCGAAAAAAGGGCCACAAAAATGCTCCAAAACAAGAAGATATGGTTATCCCAAAATTAGCCTCTTTAGACAGCGCTTTTTTGGTCAAAATTCCCTATTGGATCCAAAAATACTGGACGAAATGGTTTGGGACACCCCAACAGTACAAGCAATTTAAAAAAACCCGAGCTCAATACAAGATTTTTAATGTAGATCCAAAGAACACAGATAACCA
>JAHFQG010000151.1 GCA_023266415.1 Francisellaceae bacterium
CCCTCAATTAATGGGAGTGGTATTAGAAAGAGCTTTAAGTGATTTTGAACAAGTTGAAGTCTATATTATTGTTTATAAATTAATAAGAATAAATAGTTCTTCTTTTTTACTATACAAGGACGCAGTCCTAGTACTACAGCCGTAAATTAATCAGAGCCTTCCTTTTCATGTAGTGAAAGAACTTTGCCCTGGCTTGGTGTCGCCTACGCCAGTGTGACCAGTGGAAGACATGAGATTGGTGTGGCGGTGCATGATAAAGGATGAGCCAGCACAAAAGGCGTCTGACTTCTGGGACAGTCAGCGGGATAAGAGTATCCGGCGGTTTTTGAAGGGCTTCATTTTGTTTTCCCGGGGTTTGAACAGAGCCCCTTTTTTAGCCTTGTCCTCCAAGGCTTGCTGGGATTGAATGACGCTCAGAAAGGCAAAAGCAAACAGGCACAGTGTGATATGACGATACCAGCTTTGCCATTTTCGGACTTCGTATTGGTCGAGTCCTACTTGTCCCTTGGCGCCTTCAAAGCATTCTTCAATGGTCCAACGCGTCCCTGCCACACGGACAATTTCATCAAGCGGCGTATTTTTGGGAGAGAAAACCAAGTAGTAAGCAAGTTCATCGGGTTTGCCAATCGATCGTCGAATCAACAGAGAACGTTGCCACTGGTCATGGGGTGTATTCAAGGCAACGTTAGCCCAATCATATAGCCTTGGACCCTTGCTGCCATTACCACAACTCAAACGATGCCAATCCTCATTTTGAAGAGTCTCTGATAAACCGGATGCTTTGTGTTGTTCAAGTCCAATGGATACCGTTGTGTTTGAAGCAACAGCCAATACGTAGGCTTTCTCTTGTTCTTGCAACCACAGGCGCAATGCACCATTGTTACCATATACTTCATCCCCTGTAACCCACTTTGCCGGTATTCCATTGTCAAAAGCACGCCCAAGCATGACCCTGGCCAATTCCGGCTTTGTTTTAAATTTCACTTCCTTGGGCACACCCGCTTCTTTTCGTCTGGCCTTGTTTTTAGCCCACCCCTCAGGCAGGTACAATTCCCGGTCAACCAGGGTATGCCCCTTGCTTGTTGCATACCCTAAAAATACGCCAATCTGGCAGTTTTCAATTCTGCCTGCTGTCCCGCTATATTGGCGCTGAACACCAACGGATTTGTCTCCCTTCTTTAAAAACCCTGTCTCATCTATCGCAAACACACCACCCTCTTCTCCCAAGTGTTCTGTCACATATGCCTGCAAATCATCTCTGACTCCTTCTACATCCCATTCTGATCGAGCCAGTAGATACTGCACACCATCCGGGTTTTTGTCTCCAGTGGCTTCAGCCATCTGCCAGCCATTTTTGCGCTCTACAAAACTCAGTAATCCCTTCATGTACTTCACTGCCCGTTGAAAACCTTTAACACGAACAAAATGCTGACGAATCCGCTCTGCCATTTTCATGAGATCATCGCCCCACTCTTGGGCTTCCTCTAACTCTGTCACAGCCTCTCCTCCATCCTTGGCTATGAACATTTTACAACAATTTTGTTAATTTACGGCTGTAGTACTAGGCTGTAGTAGGGAATAGGGGGCTTCCTCAAATCATGTAAATATGATCAAATATTTACATGATGATCACGCAGCTAGACTATTGCAAATACCTGCTTTCGAGTCCCATCAACTACACGCAGACGTACTTTGCTGACCATGTAGCGGGACTGAGCCATGACCGGTTAAACCGGCTGATGCAACAAATCGATGTGCAGCCTGAAGACCTCTGGAAAAGTGTGCAAGAAACCCTTGTGATTTCCAGATATGGGTATCTGGTCTTTGACGATACGGTCTTGGACAAACGTCACTCGTTTAAAATAGCGTGTGTTAAAAGCCAATGGAGCGGCAATGAACACAGAACAATTAAGGGAATTGGGGTTGTCACCTGTGTGTATGTGAATCCCGAGACAGAGCAGTTCTGGGCCATTGATTACCGCATATACAACCCGGATGGGGATGGCAAGAGTAAACTGGATCATGTTAAAGAGATGCTGGATGGGGCGATTGATGAAAAGGAATTACTTTTTCAGACTGTATTAATGGATTCCTGGTATGCCAAGCGAAAATTAATGGAATACATTGGGGATGTTCGTCACAAGTTTTACTACGCCCCGATTGACTGCAATCGCTTGGTCGCTGAGCATCGTGGAGAACATGCATATCAACGAGTGGATACATTGGATTGGACGGCAGAAGAGTTGGAACACGGCAAGCGTGTGCGTTTGAATGATTTCTCCAGAGAACACAAGGTCCAATTATTCCGTGTGCCTGTTTTAGCAAACAGGACGGATTTAGTGGTCACCAATGATATTTCTCAGGATGATGTCAAAGCCATTCGCCAGGTTTGCAAGAAACGGTGGAAAATCGAGGAATTTCACCGTGAAATCAAGCAACTCACCGGCATTGAAGCTTGCCAGTGCCGCAAAGAGGTGATTCAGAAAAATCATATTGGGTGTGCCATGCTGGTATGGGCGAGGCTCAAAAATCTTGCCTATCAAACCGGCAGAAACGTCTACGACCTCTGGAAATCCCAGTATGACTCCATGATCGCCACCCTCTTTCAATCCCCTATCCTTACTTTTGCGTAAGTCCTAATTAAAAGACTCTTAAATTTCAGCATGGTTGACATCAATGATTTTAAATTTGTTTTTATATGTATGTGTGAGTCCATGGATCATTTTTGAATGAGCACAATG
>JAHFQG010000005.1:0-6545 GCA_023266415.1 Francisellaceae bacterium
TGAGTTTGCCATTGTTCTCCCCGATGCAAAGGGCTGTCTATACTCACCAACCCCACACCTCGGTAATACCCCGTACTTCGACTACCAAAATTATCGGTTCGAAAAGTGCCAAACACCAGGGGAGTATTCGATACACGCACCAATACATCCGTAGAGCCGGGAACAGAACCAGGCGCCAAAATACCCACAGCAGATACACCTGGGTAGTCTTCTATAATTTGAATGGCGCTTTGTAAGGCCGCCATATTCACAATACCGGTGGGAATTTTAGCCGTATTTAAGATATTTTGAAGAATTTTTTTTTGGACTTGCAGAGTTTTTTCACGAGTTTCTAGGGTTAACTTTCCCAATTTTCCTTCCACAATCACGATGTGGACCACCCCTTTCTTTACTTTTTGTTTAGACAGAGTGACTTGAGCCAACAAGCCTTTTTTGCGATAGAGGGTAGCAATGACGTTGGTGAGTTGTTTTAATTCAGAGGGAGATAACTTTTGACCAATATAGGGTTTTAAAGCGACTTGTAATTCAGCGTCTGGCACATGGGCATTACCAGAAAACACAAATTTAGTCACGGTGATAATAGGCCCAGACCCTACCTGTTTTTTTGGAGGGGCCTGAATGGTTTTGAGGGGTGCTTCAAGCGCTGGAGCTTCTGGGGGGAGTGATTGTTGGGTATCACGCAATAAAGAGCCCGCATCGGGCACTGCGCTGGCAACGACGCTTAAAAAAAACGTGGTTAACCCCACGATGATAAAACCCTTCTTGGGTAATATCACAAAACACTCCTTGTATTAAACGTAATACTTCCGATAAACGCGTATTAAGCCTAACACACTGATAGCAATCCAAGCAATTTCAATAATAACAGAGGGGGTGTTCCAATGATGGAACAACGAATACAGAATTAAAAGTGAGCCAGCTAAATTTAGCCAAGAATACAAAGCACCTTCAATCCGCAATTTGCGTATTTGAAGCCAGTAATAGCACAGCAAAATAAGGGCTACACCCAGTGTACCAATCATATCTGGGACGGTAATCATAAAAATTCCTAAAATGAAGGGGTCATCCTACTCGTTTTAGTAGGATATATCAAGCCCACAAGGCATGAATGGGTACAGCCCATAATCTTTCTCCAAAAGCCTCACGGGCGAGGCACGTGTGTACAGACCGTATACATAGGTAACAGTTGTTCACATCTGCTATTGTGGCAGCCGCTTTGTTACAACAACACGGCCTTGTTGCATGAATCAGGCATTCTGGATGTCATGCCAGTAAAAACTGGGGTCTAGTCTGACAACGGAACTGGATGCCAGCCTTCGCTGGCATGACACTGAACGGCCTTGTTGCATGAATCAGGCATTCTGGATGTCATGCCAGTGAAAACTGGCATCCAGTTGCCCGTAGTATATATTTTGTTAAGTCATCCCGAGCGTAGCCCGTCATCCCGAGCGTAGCGAGGGATCTCCCTCTATGCCACTCTTAGGAGATCCCTCACGGTGTTCGGGATGACGTGGAAACATGGCCATTCATGCAACAAGGCCCAACAACACTATGGGGATTTCTTGAGGGTAATAGACTGATCTCTATAAGAGATTGTTCTTTTTTTGGCAATATTTGTCTACACGACTAAAAACACCCACAACAAATCCAGCGAAAGCCACAGTAAAGACAGCTCTCGGATCATTGAATTGAATATGAAATAACTGAAAAATACCCAATATTAGCGTATATAATCCAATACTCATGAGCATGAACAAAAAACCCAGTATCATTTTTCTGATCCACATAGATTTCTCCAGAAAGTCAGTTTTCAAGATAACATAATAAGAATGACAATCCATTGTAACAAAATATTGCACTACATAGACTATACTTCGTATAAGATCTTTATAATGCAAAACGGGAGAAAAATGTGAGGGAGCTTACGGCCCTATAATCATTAATGACATGATTGTCACTCCAGCGCACCTTTCTGTCACCCCAGCGCAGGCTGGGGTCCAGTTTATTGATTCAACATTCGGACTGGATGCCACCCTCCCACACCCTTCTGTCACCCCAGCGCACTTTTCTGTCACCCCAGCGCAGGGGGTAGGGTCCAGTCTAATGCATCTACGACATTACTATGCGACCCACATATTCCTTCTGAGCCATTACCCTTAGAATCTCCAACGAATATTCGATTATTTATTGGGGGGAAAGTGGATTTAGCGATACAGAACGTGCTTTAGCGGCTCATCATGCACAAGGCTATTCTCTGGGGCCCCGTATTTTACGCACCGAAACGGCCGCTATTGTGGCTGTGGCGTTGTTACAGCAGAGATATGGGGATTTGTGAGAAAAATGATTGCTAAATTCCTATTTTAGGATTATACTTCCTTTATTGTTTTAGGAAAGATATCATGAATATACACATAAAAACCATCGGAACAAATGGTCAGCTTTCCTTGGGAAAGGAATTTGCTGGCAGAACGGTTCTGATTGACCAAATAGAGACCGGTATTTGGATTATTAAAACGGGGGATTTTGTGCCGGATTCAGAAAAGTGGTTATACGAAAAAAGTCACAAAGCTAAATTAGACAAAGCATTGATTTGGGCGGCTCAGACAAAGCCAGAAGATAATTGGGAAGATTTCTCTCAAGATTTTAAAAATGTCTAAAGTGGCACTGGATTTAAATAATCCAGAATTTCAACAAGATTTTTTTGATTTGGAAAAAACAGAACAAATGGCCCTCGTCAGGGTATTAAAAAAAATACGAGCGATGACTTGGGAGCAGGTTTATCAAGATAAAGGCTTGCATTGGGAGACTATCGTGTCTAAAAAATCAAAAATAGGTGATAGACTGTATTCCCTTCGTTTTTCTCAGAAATACAGGGCGGTTGCACTCAGGCAGGACAATTTTTTGAGACTGTTAACACTGCACTCCGATCATGATTCGGCTTATAGTTAAATAACTGGCTTTATTCTTGTGAGTCCAGGTGTATTAGTCCCACAGGCGAGGCACGCCTGTACACACGCCTCGCCCCTACGGCTTGATGCAGATCAGGCAAAAATCCTCACAGCGTGTTTCGAACAAGAGACAGAAAAGAAGGATCTCAGCGGCCTTGTTGCATGAATCAGGCATTCTGGATGTCATGCCAGTGAAAACTGGCATCCAGTTGCCCGTAGTATATATTTTGTTAAGTCATCCCGAGCGTAGCCCGTCATCCCGAGCGTAGCGAGGGATCTCCCTCTATGCCACTCTTAGGAGATCCCTCACAATGTTCGGGATGACGTGGAAACATGGCCATTCATGCAACAAGGCCGATCTCAGCTACTTAAGGGGTTTGGATCCAATCGGGATTCTGCGGACAGAGTCTTTTAAAATCTCGGACATTGAAGGTAATAACCGCGCTAACCTTTGCTTTTTCAGCGGCCTTTAAAATAAGGGCATCGTAGATAATACCGCCTGTTAATCCTAGAATATTCATTTGTTGTAAGATCTCTAGATGTTCTTTTTTGGAAAGCACAATAACTTCTGCATTTTTTTCAATATTTTCGTGGATAAGATGTGTGGCGGTATTGGGAGAGATTTTAGGTGCCATAGGCAAGCGAGTGAGCACTGCAAAAGTTTCAAGTAGGCTATGGGCTGACACACAGAGAGTAATGTCCTTCCGATAAGCCTTTTGAAGCCAGGGGAGGGCTTGAGCATGGTGATCATGAGCGGCCAATAGCCCTGCTATTAATACGGAAGTATCGAGCAATACAGACATTAGAGTTTTCCTAGGTGATCAAGCCGATCACTCCGAACTACCTTAAGGGCACTATTGAGATCACCCATAGCCACACCAGTATAAACTGATATCCCGTTCTTAACTTCAATGAGCGGCTTCTCTTGTACTGGTTTTAGGACAATTTGTTCGCCTTGCTCTTCCAGATGTAACAGGGAGCCTATTTTGAGACCAAAGTGATCTCGAATATGCTTGGGGATAAGCAAACGACCGAAAGAATCGACTCGAATTTCCATATCTTTCCTTAAAGTTAACCTCTATAATTGGCAGTATAGCATGCCAATTGGCAAAATCAATAGGCAATCCCCTACCCAGCTGCCTCTCCCCTAGGGAGAAGCGAAATTTTGGAGAACACCCATGAAAACACTATGTCTAACCGACAAACACTGTATTCCTTGCAAGGGGGGGGTACCTCCTTTAGCAACTGAAGTAGTTAACAAACTACTTTTGGAATTAAAGGCTGACTGGCAGTTGAATACAATAGGGCATTTACACAAAATCTATCTTTTTAAAGATTTTATGTCTGCCATGAATTTTGCGTTTAAAATTGCTGCCATTGCTGAACAAGAGGGCCATCACCCCAATTTAAGCATTGCATGGGGAAAATGTGGGGTTGAAATATGGACGCACAAAATCAATGGCCTAACGGAAAGCGATTTTATTTTGGCGGCTAAGATTGAGGCTCTTTTAGGCCAAACCCAAGGCGCGTAAAATTTTAAACACATTGTCCAGTAAGATATTGGTTTTTCCTTGCTCAAACCCATTGAGAGTTGGTTTGCTGACACCAACCAAAATGGCCAATTGTTAAAGAATGTTTTACTAAAAGGGAATTTCGTCATCAAACTCTGTCGGTTGCCCAGGGGCGAAAGACGACCCAGTGGGAGCTTCTGATAGCGCTTCTTCAGGGTGAATACTGCTGCCCATAGCTGTTTGAGCGGCGCTGCCACGACTATCAAGCATTTGGAGTTCGTTACCCACAATTTCGGTGGTATAGCGATCTTGCCCGTTTTTGTCTTGCCATTTGCGAGTTCGCAAGCTACCTTCCACATAAATTTTGGCGCCTTTGCGCAAATATTCACCCACGATTTCAGCCAAACGGTTAAAAAACACCACCCGGTGCCATTCGGTACGCTCTTGATTTTGACCGGTTTGTTTGTCTTTCCAGTTATCGGTGGTGGCTAAATTAACATTGGCCACAGCCCCGCCAGTCGGCATATACCGTACTTCTGGATCAGCCCCTAAATTACCAATTAAAATCACTTTATTGATACCACGTGCCATTTTTTATACCTTCTTAAAAAAATATTTACCCTTACCCCCTTGTCAGGGGGCCAGCATGCTAGCCCCTACAGGCTAGACGCATGACAAAATGGTATCATGCCTGAAAAATTCAAGTGTCGTCAACTGCATTGAACACCAGTTTCAAACGACCTAACACCAAAATCCAAATTAATCCAATTAATACGGCGCCCACCACGATACCTTGAGTGGGGGCTATCATCCACAAACGTCCCCCCACCACCCCTCCAAAAAAAATACCCAAAAATTGCGCGGTTGAATACAACCCCAGAGCGGTTCCTTTTAACGTGGGAGGAGCAAGACGAGATACCCAAGAAGGTAAACTGGCTTCCAATGCATTAAAGGCGGTGAAGAAAAGAATCAACCCCCCCACCGTTTGTGCTCCCTGGTGGGATACACCTATCAGCACAATAGACACAACAAAGCTGATAACCGCCCACAATAACAAAGGTTTTTGATCACCCGAACGATGGGACAACTTTACCCAAAACCCCATCCCTACAATGGCAATGGCTAAAGCCAAAAGATACAATTGCCATAAATCCTCTTTTACCCAATGGGTGTGTTTAACCAATTGGGTGGGGATCATTAAAAAGCTGGCACTGAATAGGGCATGCAGGAAAAAAACACTCACATTGAGTCGAAGTAACACCTTGTTTTTAAACACTTTTTTAAATAAATGGGGTGAAATGATACGCGAAGTATCTAAGTGCGTCGAGACAGGCACCCATTGTTGATAGCTCAACAAACTGAGTACCCCCAATCCAGCTGTTATCCAAAATAAACCTGCCAAACCCACTTCTGGTTCTAACAGGGGAGCAATACAAAAAGCCAATGAAAAAGCCAGTCCGATACTCACCCCAACCATGGCCATGGCTTTGGTTCGCACCGATTCTCGCGTTAAATCGGCCAAACAAGCCAAAATAGTGGCCCCAACAGCCCCAGCTCCTTGAATAGCACGACCCAAAATCAGCACATCAATATGCGTGGCCAGCGCTGCCACCACAGAACCCACTATAAACAACAATAACCCCGCAATAATCACGGGACTGCGGCCAATTTTGTCAGATAACATACCCATGGGAATTTGCAACAAACCTTGAGTAAGACCATAGGCCCCTATGACCCACCCCATCAAAGCGGGTGTCGCCCCCACATAGGCATGCTGATACCAAGGTAAAATGGGTAATATTAAAAACAGGCCCAGTAAGCGAAAAGACATGACACTGGCTAAAACCCACGCCACACGCCGTTCTTGGGATAACATTCGAGTAGAGGAAGACATGAGATAAAGCACACCTGTGGCGATAAACGGTGATTAGTGTATCACAGTGCCAATAGACACAAAATAACTAAGCTTTCTAGCTTAATTTTAAGGAGGGGAAAATAAGGGCATTATGGTATAATGCGCCCATGAAATATATCTCCGTCCATGGGGCAAAAACCCATAATCTTAAAAACATTGATGTCCGCATTC
>JAHFQG010000005.1:6555-21477 GCA_023266415.1 Francisellaceae bacterium
CCGAGATCGCCTCACCGTCATCACCGGCTTATCTGGCTCCGGAAAATCCTCTTTGGCCTTCGATACCCTCTATGCGGAAGGACAGCGGCGGTACGTGGAGTCTCTTTCTACCTATGCCCGTCAATTTCTCTCCCTCATGGAAAAACCGGACGTAGAACATATTGAAGGGCTGTCGCCGGCCATTTCCATCGAACAAAAAACCACCTCCCACAATCCACGCTCAACGGTAGGTACCATCACCGAAATTTACGATTATTTACGCCTACTGTTTGCACGGGTGGGCCAACCTCGTTGTCCTGAGCATCAAACTTTATTAGAGGCGCAAACCATTACTCAAATGTGTGATCAACTCCTGAGCCAACCCGAAGGTAGCGCCTGGATGCTCTTAGCCCCTATGGTCCAAGACCGTAAAGGAGAACAAACCCCGCTGATTGAGCGTCTTCGAGCCTCTGGATTTGTCCGGCTGCAAATAGACGGTCAGTTGTATGACATTGAAGATACCCCATCCTTAAACCCTAAGCAAAAACATACTATTCACGTGGTGGTCGATCGCTTTAAAATTCAGAATGACATCCGGGTGCGCCTTGCTGAGTCGTTAGAAACCACGCTGCGACTCACCCAAGGCATTGCGCTGGCTCACCGTATGGACAATACCCAAACAGAGCTCTTATTTTCTGCCCAATACGCCTGCCCCGCCTGTGGCTATAGCATGCCTGAGCTAGAACCGCGTCTTTTTTCATTCAACAACCCAGCAGGGGCTTGCCCCACCTGTGATGGTTTAGGACACAAACCTTTTTTTGACCCAGCCCGCGTGGTGCATCAGCCCACCTTAAGCCTGGCAGCAGGCGCTATTCGTGGATGGGACAGACGAAGCCCTTTTTATTTTCACCTCTTAGAATGTTTGGCCAAACATTATCATTTTGACGTGAAAACCCCTTATAATCAGCTGCCCATTTCCATCCAAACCATCCTGCTTCAGGGAAGTCACGGTGAAAAAATACGTTTTGGGAAACGAGTCCACGCGTTTGAAGGAATTTTACCCAACTTAGAAAGACGCTACAAAGACACAGAATCTGACTATATTCGAGAAGAGTTATCGCATTTTATTTCAAGCCATCCGTGCCCGGATTGCCAAGGGTCCCGTTTAAATCAAAAAGCCCGCCATGTGTTTATCGATAATACTACTCTGCCCAACATCACCCGTCTTTCCATCGAAGACGCACTTCATTTTTTTAAAAATGCAACTTTTACAGGGAAACGTGCTCTCATTGCTGAGAAAATATTAAAGGAAATAGCCCAACGCTTACAATTCTTGATGGATGTTGGACTAGAATATTTAACGCTTGACCGTACAGCCGATACGTTATCGGGTGGAGAAGCCCAACGCATTCGGTTGGCTAGTCAAATTGGGGCTGGGTTGGTGGGCGTCATGTATATTTTGGATGAACCCTCCATTGGGCTTCATCAACGTGATAACGAACGGCTGATTGCCACTTTAAAACACTTACGAGACTTGGGAAACACTGTGATTGTGGTCGAACACGATATGGAGGCTATTTTAAGTGCCGATCACGTCATTGATATTGGCCCAGGGGCGGGTCGCCATGGGGGAGCCATTGTGGCAGAAGGCACCCCACAAGATATTGCGGCCTCTCCTCACTCTTTAACGGGTCAATATTTGAGCGGCCAAAAAAGCATTCCTATCCCTAAAAAACGCACCCCGGTTGATCCCACCCGTCTGCTAACCCTAGAAGGAGCAACGGGTCATAATTTACAGAATGTCCGAGTGGATATCCCCTTAGGGTTACTCACGTGTATTACGGGAGTATCCGGATCCGGAAAATCAACCCTTATTAACCATACTTTATACCCCCATGCCGCCCATCAACTGAACGCAGCCCACCTTCACGATCCCTGCCCTTGCACCCGTATTACGGGGTTTGAGCATTTGGATAAAGTAGTGTGCATTGATCAAAGTCCTATTGGACGCACCCCTCGTTCCAACCCCGCCACCTATACAGGGCTTTTTACGGCCATCCGAGAACTCTTAGCCCAGACAGGGGAAGCACGTGCTCGGGGCTACCTGGCGGGTCGTTTCAGCTTTAACGTTCGAGGGGGGCGTTGCGAAGCCTGTGAAGGAGATGGTCTGATTAAGGTTGAAATGCATTTCCTGGCCGATATTTATGTCCCCTGTGATGTTTGCCATGGAAAGCGGTATAACGAAGAGACGTTACAAATTTACTACAAAGGCAAAAACATACACGATATCTTATCTATGACCATCGAAGAAGCCGCTGCTTTTTTTGACGCTATTCCCCCCATTCGGCGTCGATTACAGACGTTAATAGAGGTTGGATTAAGCTATATCACGCTAGGTCAGAGTGCAACGACCTTATCGGGTGGAGAAGCGCAACGAGTAAAGTTAGCAAAAGAACTATCGCGTCGAGATACCGGCCAGACCCTCTATATCCTGGATGAGCCCACCACTGGCCTACATTTTCAAGATATACAGCACTTATTAGCGGTTTTGCGTGCACTGCAGCATCGGGGGAATACGGTTTTGATTATTGAACATAATTTGGATGTGATTAAAACGGCGGACTGGATAATCGATTTAGGTCCGGAAGGGGGCCATAAGGGGGGGACCATCCTAGCGACGGGTACGCCGGAGGCCATTGCTCGTAAGTCCAGCTCCTATACGGGGCGGTTTTTAGCCCCCCTATTTAAGTGATTTGGCAAAATTACTTGTTGTGATCTACACTATGGCTTTAAGGACCTCACAATTGTGACAAGGAGCTTGATAATGCGTAACGTTCTGACATCTGCGGCTTGTATAGCGCTTGGTACCCTCATGTCCCTCTCTGTCAATGCCGGCGGCATAGACAAACCCTCTCATGGTGGCCATAAAGTGGGCAAATGGTATGTTCGGGCCGATGTGGGCCAAACAGCTTGGCATAACTACAATGGGGTCATTAGCAATCAAATCAACACAGGCAATACGGATATGTGGCCTCAGTGGCAAATGGATAAAAAGACCCAATTTGGGGTTGGGGTGGGCCGTTGCTTACCTTTCCATCTCAGAACCGATCTGTTAATGCAACGTACCGGTATGTCCTCCATGATGTCCCGTAACACGGCTATTCGGAGCATCGGATATGGTGATTTGTATGGTAGCGTACAATCGACTTCCACCTTCCTAAACTTCTATTGGGACTTAAAAGGCTATAGCCATCTGTTGTCCCGTTGGGGTGTTAACCCTTATCTTGGGGTAGGGGCTGGGCTGGCTCAAAACAAAATGGGGGCCATTACAGAAATGTCTCAAGGGACACAAAACATTGTGGCTCATATCCCTGAACATACCAACTGGGCGGCTGCTCAGCAGTATGGTGGGGGGATTATGTATTCTTTTGGCAAAACCCCTTTCTCCCTCGACTTCAGTGCCATGCACGTGGATACCGGAGAAGCTCGGTCTGCTGCGCAAATGGACGTTAATTCCAGTTCTGAAGAACAGTTAATCAGCCCTGCGGCGGTCAAGTTAAGAGGCAGCCGTTGGAACGTTGGGTTACATTATAAGTTCTAAAATGCAGGGGCGCAGCATGCTGCGCCCGTGTTGTCAAAAAGCCACTTTCGTGGCTTTTTTTTTGTTTACGCGACTTTTTTTTCGACCAGCTCTACGAGGGCGATGGGGGCGGTATCCCCTGGACGGAAGCCGCATTTAAGCAGGCGGAGATAGCCTCCTGGGCGATTTTTATTACGCGGTGCAACATCGGCAAAGAGTTTACTGACGGCGATTTTATCACGCAGTCTGCTAAACACCAGTCGACGGTTAGCGACTGTATCTATTTTGGCCAAGGTGATGAGGGGTTCGAGGATCCGACGCAGCTCTTTGGCTTTAGGCAATGTGGTGCGTATGACTTCGTGGTGAATAACGGATGCGGCCATATTACGAAACATAGCGCCACGATGGGAGCTGGTACGACTTAGTTGTATACCTGAATTACGGTGTCTCATAGTTTAACCTTACTTAATGATTTCTCTTCTTTCCAGATGTGCTGGGGGCCAATTTTCCAATTTCATACCGAGTGACAAGCCACGGTCGGCCAGCACGTCTTTGATTTCGGTGAGGGATTTTTTGCCCAAATTAGGGGTTTTGAGCAATTCCATTTCGGAGCGATGAATGAGATCTCCAATGTAGTAAATATTTTCTGCTTTGAGGCAATTGGCAGATCGGACGGTGAGTTCCAGCTCGTCAACGGGGCGAAGCAGGAGAGGATCTATCCCACCAGCGGCTTCGGATTCGGAGGATTTTTCATCGCCTCGCAGGTCAACGAAGACGGAAAGTTGATCTTTGAGAATGGCGGCTGCGCGACGGATGGCTTCTTCGGGGTCAATTGTGCCATCGGTTTCTAATTCCAGAATAAGTTCATCTAAGTCAGTCCGGTTTTCGACTCGAGCGTTTTCAATTTGGCAAGACACGCGACGAATGGGACTGAAAGAGGCATCTAGATGTAGGGTGCCTATTTTTTGTCCTTCTTCGATGTGGAGGCGGCGTGTTGAGGCTGGTTCATAACCACGACCTCTGGCGACCACCAAGGTGACTTTGAAATCGGTGTCTTGGGTGAGGTTGGCAATGATGTGTTTTGGATTAATGATTTCGACATCGTGGTCAACACTGATATCCCCTGCGGTCACGACGCCTGTTTTGGTTTTATGAAGGGTGAGTTCAACGCGATCTTTAGCGTGTAGTCGAATGGCGATGCCCTTTAAATTTTGGAGGATTTCAATGACATCTTCTTGAACGCCTGGAATGGTCGTATATTCATGCAAGACGCCTGCAATTTCGGCCTCGATGACAGCACAGCCGGGCATAGAAGACAGCAAAATACGACGTAAGGCGTTACCTAAGGTATGCCCAAAACCGCGCGGGAGAGGCTTTAAGGCCACTCTGGCACGACAAGGCCCGGTCTCTTGCACCAGGATAGAGCGTGGCTTTAAAAATTCGGTGACGATCTGTGACATTATATTCCTCCGGGGGGGGATTACTTCGAGTAAAGCTCGACCACGAGTTGTTCATTAATATCCCAAGGCAAATCACTGCGCTCTGGAACACGTTTGTACACACCGGTGCAAGCGGTGGCATCTACTTGGACCCAATCGGGAAATTCACGTTCAGAGGCTTTTTGCAAAGCCTCTTGAATACGGGTTTGGGCCCGTGCTTTTTCACGAACAGCCACGGTGTGGCTGGCTTTTACTTGAAAAGAGGGGATATTCACTACTTTTTCGTTGACCATGATACCTCGGTGGGACACCAACTGGCGGGCTTCTTTACGGGTAGCAGCGAATCCCATGCGATAGACGACGTTGTCTAGGCGGCCTTCGAGTAGTTGCAACAGGATAACGCCTGTGGAACCTTTACGACGTGCAGCTTCGACATACAAGCGATGGAATTGTTTTTCCAGAACGCCGTATTTGAAGCGCAACTGTTGTTTGGCAGCTAACTGCAAGCCATAGTCGGTGCTTCGTTTCTTTTTAGAGCCATGTTGTCCAGGGGGCAGTGCGAGATCACATTTTGTTTTAATGTCTCTGCTTTTAAAATCTAAGTCCATCTCGTAGCGACGGGATAAGCGACATGTGGGTCCGATATATTTTGCCATTTTTGCACCTACTACCTTAAACGCGACGTTCTTTGGATGGACGGCATCCGTTGAAAGGGATGCCTGTGACATCGTAAATGCCGGTGATATGGCAATACGTTTTCACGGCACGAGCGGCGGCTTCCCGACCTGAGCCAGGGCCTGCTACCCGAATTTCTGCATTTTCAATGCCGTACATATCTTTAGCCTTTTGACAAGCTTTGTCAGCGGCGACTTGGGCGGCGAAGGGGGTACTCTTGCGAGATCCTCGAAACCCACTGCCACCAGAAGTTGCCCAAGACAGGACATTGCCTTTGGCATCGGTGACGGTGATGAGGGTGTTGTTAAAAGAAGCGTAGATGCAGACCACGGCGTCCGTTACTACTCTTTTCGTTTTCTTTTTTGCCATATTCAGTTACCAATTTTAATGAGTGAATTACTTTGTATTGACGGGTTTAGCCGTATTGCTGATTGGACGTTTTGGTTTCCCAGAGCGTCCTTTTCGAGTTCTGGCGTTTGTACGCGTACGCTGACCCCGAACGGGTAAGCCTTGGCGATGACGTAGTCCTCGATAACACTTAATGTCTCCCAATCGTTTGATAGCGGAAGACACTTTTCGGCGCAAGTCCCCTTCCAAGGTGAGGGTGGTGGTTACTTCCCGGATGGCTTTAAGTTCATCTTCGGAGAGATCTTTCACCTTTGTGGAAGGCGCGACGGCGGCCTTATCACAAATTTTCTGGGCGGTAGGGCGACCAATGCCATAGACGTCTGTGAGGGCAATCACCACATGACTACCGGATCTGAGAACGACGTTTTCTATACGAACCGAAGCTATACTCATTAAGTTAACTCTCCAAATAACACCTGTCCTGCAACCGAAAGGTTACGCGAACTGATTTAAAAAATCTAGCCCTGAACTTGCTTATGACGGGCTTCTTTGCAGAGGATCCGCACTTTGCCATGGCGACGAACCACTTTACAGTCTTTACATATACGCTTAACCGACGCTCTTACTTTCATTATGTTACCCTTTTTCTATCGTCTACTGCTTAAATTGGCCTTTTTAATCAAACTTTCGTACTGTTTTGCCATTAAATGGGACTGTATTTGGGTGATAAAGTCCATGACCACCAGCACCACAATGAGCAGGGAGGTGCCCCCAAAATAAAAGGGGACCTGCCAACCTAAAATGAGAAATTCGGGCAACAGGGCGACGGCGGTGATATAAACAGCGCCTGCCAAGGTTAACCGAGTAACCACGTTATCGATATAGTCGGCTGTTTGTTCTCCGGGCCGTATACCGGGTAAAAAAGCCCCCGATTTCTTTAAGTTATCGGCGGTTTCTTTGGGGTTAAACACCAAAGCTGTATAGACAAAACAGAAGAAAACGATAGCGATGGCGAATAATACCACATAAACAGGTTGTCCGGGAGATAAAGCCAAACTAATATCGGTGAGCCACGTGAATTGTTGGGATTGTCCAAACCACTGAGCCAAGGTGGCGGGGAATAGGATGATGGTAGAGGCAAAAATGGGGGGAATGACGCCCGCCATATTCACTTTGAGGGGTAAATGGCTTTGTTGGACCCCGACAGTGCCTTGGCGACGGGCATAACTGACTGTGATACGTCGTTGGCCGCGTTCGACAAAGACCACGAAGGCGGTGATCCCCAGTAAGACGAGGAGCAAGAAGACCAGGGCCAGGGGTTGCAGCATACCTTGGCGGACTTGTTCGAAAGTACTGGCAATGGCGCTGGGGATACCAGACACAATGCCTGAAAAAATAATCAGTGAAATACCATTCCCAACACCCCGTTCAGTAATTTGTTCACCGAGCCACATAAGAAAGAGGGTTCCGGTAACCAAAGTAAGGGTGGTGAGGAAATAGAAGCCCGTGCCGGGATCGAGGGCAATCCCGGCATTGGCCAGATAGCGGGCCATACCGAAGGCTTGAAACGTAGCCAAGCCTAGGGTGCCAAAGCGGGTATAGCGGGCAATTTTGCGTCGTCCGGATTCTCCTTCCTTTTTTAATTGCTCTAAGGTGGGAGAGACGGAGGTCATAATTTGGATGATGATGGAGGCGGAGATATAGGGCATAATGCCTAAGGCAAACACAGTTAGACGAGACAGAGCACCACCTGAAAACAGGTTAAAGAAACCCAGAATGCCGTTTTGGTTATCTGAAAACAGTTCAGCCAATCGGTTGGGATCAAGGCCTGGAACGGGGATATGGGCGCCAATGCGATAGACAACAAGGGCCAGAAACACGAACCAAAGGCGTTGTTTCAGCTCTGTCAGACCGCGTGTTGCTCCGGTTATCCCCTGCTGCATCATAATTAGGCTTCCACCGTGCCACCAGCGGCTTCGATGGCCGCACGTGCACCGGCAGTGACAGCGATACCCTTGAGGGTAAGGGATCTTTCCAGGGTACCTTTGAGCATAACCCTGACGCGTTCTTTATCGCGGCGAACCAATCCGAGTACTTTTAGGGTATCCAGGTCGACCACTTGGCAATCGGCTGGCAGGGTATTCAGTTCATGCAAGCGGACTTCGGCGGTGACCATTTTAAGGCGAGAGGTGAACCCAAATTTTGGCAAACGGCGTTGTAAGGGCATTTGACCGCCCTCGAACCCAACTTTATGGTAGCCACCTGCGCGGGCTTTTTGGCCTTTATGGCCTCGACCGGCGGTTTTACCCAAACCACTCCCTTTACCTCGACCCACCCGAGTAGGGGCTTGACGAGAACCGGGGGCGGGAGAAAGCGTGTTTAATCGCATAGCTTTTCCTCAACTGTCACCAAATAAGAAATTTTGTTAATCATGCCCCGATTTTCGGGGGTATCTTGAACGACGACCGGTTGACGAATTTTGCGCAAACCGAGACCTTTAGCGCATGCTTTATGTTTAGGCAAGCGGCCATTCAAACTTTTGTGTAGAGTCACTTGTAAGGTCTTAGGCATTGGGTGTCTCCTCTTGCCCTCTTACTTCCGCCACGGATTTACCGCGTTTTTGGGCGATGGTTTGAGGGGTTTGGGCGTTGGTGAGGCCTTTTAGGGTAGCCCATACCACGTTAACGGGGTTGGTCGAACCGTAGCATTTTGCTAAGACATTTTGGATACCGGCCACTTCAAAAACGGCCCGCATAGCGCCACCAGCGATGATACCAGTCCCTTCGGAAGCGGGTTTCATGAAGACTTTAGAGGCTCCGTGTTCTGATTCGATGACGTGGTGCAAGGTAGTGCCATTGAGGGGAATTTGAATTAAATTACGTCTGGCGTGTTCCATGGCTTTACGGATGGCGTCGGGCACTTCGCGAGCTTTCCCACGACCGATCCCGATACGGCCTTTGCCATCGCCCACCACGGTGAGGGCGGAGAAGCCAAAAATACGACCTCCTTTGACCACTTTGGCGGTACGATTGACGGCGATGAGTTTTTCTTCGTACTGGCCTTCTAACTTTTTAGTAGGTTCGCCCGATCTTCTGGCTGGTTCTGATGATTTTCTGGCTGGCTCTGCTGACATACCCGCTCCTACACTTGCAAGCCGCTTTCGCGGGCTGCGTTAATGAACGCGGCGATTCGACCGTGGTATTTAAACCCGGAGCGATCACACGCTACTTGTCCTATTCCAGCTTTCTCGGCACGTTGTGCCAATAAAGTGCCGACTTTTTTAGCCAACTCCAGCTTTCCAGGTTCTTTAGGTTCTTGTTTGAGTTCCAGACTAGAGGCCATTGCCAATACTTTGCCGCCTTCTGGGGCAATGAGTTGGCCATAAATGTGGTTAGGAGTTCGATGAATGCTAAGACGCACCACGCCTTTTTCAATCCCTAAACGTTTAATTTGTGCCCGTGATCGCTGGGCTCTTTTTAAACGGGCTTCTTTTTTACTATTGTTCATAATACACCCTACTTAGCCTTCTTCTTGGCTTCTTTCAACACAATAATTTCATCGGAATAACGCACCCCTTTGCCTTTGTAGCACTCTGGGGGGCGGTATCCGCGCACTTTGGCAGCCACCTGACCTACAACTTGACGGTCAACCCCACGGATTTCGATTTCTGTGTTACTGGGGGTAGCAATTTCTATTCCTTCTGGCGCTTGGTATTCGAGGGGATGTGAAAACCCCAAGGTTAGGTCCAGGACGAAGATTTTTCCTTTTTTCTCGGCTTTAGCGCGGTATCCCACGCCAACCAGCAGTAATTTCTTCATGAATCCGACGCTGACGCCTTGCACATGGTTGTTGAGGATAGCTCGTGTTGTACCGGCTTGGATATTGCAGTCTGGAAACTTTTCATTGGCATTGATGATCAATTGGTGATCTTCGCTGGTGACTGAGCAAGCGGGGTGCAGGGTGTGGTGCACTGTTCCTTTAGGGCCTTTGATGGTCACTTTTTGCTCTATGATGGTAACCTCTACGCCTTTTGGCAGAGGGATGGGTTTTCGCCCGACTCTTGAAGACATGTTACTTCCCCTCTCCTATTCCACTGAACAGAGCATTTCGCCGCCCTGTCCCATTTCTTTTGCCACTCGTCCGGTCACAATTCCTTTGGAAGTGGACACAATAATGATGCCCAATCCGCTCATGACTTCTGGTATTGCGGTAGCCGCGCAGTACCGGCGCAATCCGGGTTTGCTTAAGCGTTTAATACGTTCGATCACGGGTTTCCCTTGGTGGTACTTTAGCACCACTTTTAACACAGGTTTATTGTCCATGGTTTGTTGTTCGTAGGCCAGAATATAGCCTTCTGACAACAGCACTTGGGCGATAGCCTTTTTGATATTAGATGCTGGCATGATAACTTCGAGCCGATTGACGGCCTGCGCATTTCGAATGCGGGTTAGCATATCAGCGATTGGATCTTGCATACTCATCGAATCTTTCCTCAATTACCAGCTTGATTTCACAACACCTGGGACTTCGCCTTGCATGACGCGGCGCCGCAATTCATTACGGCCCAGTCCAAATTTACGATATACCCCACGTGCACGGCCGGTGATCCGACAACGATGGCTGATACGCGTGTAACTGGAATCTCGGGGTAATTTTTCCAGTTGTGCCAACACTTTAAATTTATCATCTAAATCTAGATTAGGATCATTGAGTTGTTTACGTAACTCTGTGCGTATGGGCTTCAGGCGCTGCAAAGCGATTCTTTTCTTTTCACGGCGGATCATCCGAAGACTGGCCATATTATTTATCCTCCTGAGTTTTTCGAGACTCAATGATACGGAATGGAAAATTGAATGCTTTTAACAAAGCCAGTCCTTCTTCATTTGTTTTGGCGGTGGTGGTAATGGTGATATCCAAGCCTCGTATTTTATCGACGGCATTAAAATCGACTTCGGGGAACAGAATTTGTTCTTTGATGCCCAGGCTATAATTGCCACGACCATCGAAGGAGCGTGGGTTGAGGCCTCGGAAGTCGCGGGTACGAGGCACAGCAATGCTGAGCAAGCGATCTAAAAATTCGTACATTTGGTTTTTGCGGAGGGTAACTTTGCATCCGATGGGCCAACCTTCTCGAATTTTGAAGCCGGCGATGGATTTACGGGCTTTGGTAATAACTGCTTTTTGGCCGGCGATACGGGTGAGTTGTTGTTGAGCATTATCGATATTCTTTTTATCTTCTGCGGCTTCACCCACGCCCATATTGAGGGTAATTTTGACAATTTTAGGCACTTGGGTTGTATTTTTGTACCCATATTGTGCCTGCAGTGTTTTGATGACGGAATTGTGGTAAAACTCTCTCAATCTTGGTGATTTGACTAGCTCAGACATTGACCACCTCTCCTGTTGTTTTAAAATATCGAACGAATTTCCCGTCTTCTAAAGTTCGGATCCCCACTTTTTCAGATTTACCCGTAGTGGCATTGACCAACCGCACATTGGAAACGTGGACGGGGGCTTCTTGGGTTACAATGCCGCCAGGATTATTGGCCTGAGGGTTTGGTTTAATGTGTTTGGTGCGTTTATTCACGCCTTCCACCATCACCCAAAGCCCTTGAGCAGGATTGGTTGTTTTTTCAATAAAACGCAGCACCTTACCGGTGAGCCCTTTATCTTTGCCTGTCATCACTTGGACAGTATCGCCTACGCGTATCTTTTTCATTACAAACCTTCTTATAACACTTCTGGTGCCAACGAAATAATTTTCATATATGAGTCGCGCAGTTCACGCGTAACGGGTCCGAATATACGAGTTCCGAGGGGTTGTTTTTGCGCGTTAAGCAAAACAACGGCATTGCCATCGAAACGGATGCGGGAGCCATCATCGCGTCTAACGCCTTGTCGAGTACGAACTACCACTGCAAACAAGACTTCTCCCTTTTTCACTTTTCCGCGAGGAATTGCGTCTTTGACAGACACGCGGATGATATCGCCGATTTTGGCATAGCGGCGATGGGAGCCGCCCAATACCTTGATACACATCACGCGACGTGCTCCGCTGTTATCTGCAACGTCTAGGACGGATTGCATTTGTATCATGCTATACCTCTATAATTTCAATTAATTCCCAAGTTTTTGTCTTGGAATAAGGGCGACACTGTTTAATGCGCACTTTATCCCCCGTTTTGGCACGATTTTGTTCGTCATGCACATGAAACTTAGTTTTTGAACGCACTACTTTACCATATTCTGCGTGTGGTTGTGTTCTGATTACAGACACGGTAACTGTTTTATCACGGCCGTGTTTTTCGACCACGCCTTCGATCAGGCGACTTTGTTTTTGTTCGCTCATGTTTTGTCCTTTTTTGCTGCTCGGACGAGGGTTTTAATACGGGCCACTGTGAGTCGAGCTTCCGTGACCAAATGGTGTTTGGTCAGTTGTTTTGCTGCTATTTGGAAGCGCATTTTAACTTGTTCGAGGCGGATCTCTTTAAGTAAATCGCCTAACTCAGGAATCGTTTTTTGTCGTAATTCAGCTATTTTCATCACATCACCGTCCGTTTCACAACTTCCGTTCTAACCGGAAGTTTTGCTGCTGCCAATTGTAACGCTTCGTGGGCAACTTCGGAGGTTACCCCCTCAATTTCATAAAGCACACGACCTGGTTGTACTAAGCCAACCCAATATTCGACGTTTCCTTTCCCTTTCCCTTGACGCACCTCAAGAGGCTTTTGAGTAATAGGTTTATCAGGAAAAATTCGGATCCAAATTTTACCGCCACGCTTCACATGACGAGTCAAAGCACGACGAGCAGCTTCAATTTGACGTGCTGTAATACGACCCCGAGTGGTTGCTCGTAGTCCATATTCTCCAAAGCTGACTTTGGCGCCGCGCGTTGCTAGACCGCGATTACGTCCCTTGTGCATTTTTCTAAATTTGGTTCGTTTTGGCTGTAACATGTTAACCCCCTACTGTCCCGCTCTCTTTTTGAGCTTCTTCGTTAGATAACACTTCGCCTTTAAATATCCAAACTTTAACCCCGATGATGCCGTAGGTGGTCTTGGCTTCTGCCACCCCATAATCGATGTTAGCACGGAATGTATGTAACGGAACGCGACCTTCACGAACCCATTCGCAACGAGCAATTTCAGCCCCGCCCAAACGACCGGAAACGCAAATTTTAATTCCTTTGGCACCCAAGCGGATGGCATTACTAACTGCACGCTTCATGGCTCTACGGAACATAACACGTTTTTCCAATTGCTGTGCGATACTTTCAGCAACCAAAGTAGAATCCAACTCTGGTTTACGAATTTCTTCGATATTCACCCGTACTGGCACACCCATAAATTTGGAAATGTCTTGGCGTAATTTTTCAATGTCTTCGCCTTTCTTGCCAATAACCATCCCAGGACGTGCGGTATAAATAGTAATACAAGCATTACGTGCTGGCCGTTCTATTTGGATACGGCTCACGAATGCTTTTGAGAGTTTTTTATGTAAGTATTCGCGTGTTTTAATATCGCTATACAACATATCGGCATAATTTTTAGAATTAGCATACCACATAGAACGATGTGTTTCGACAATCCCTAAGCGAATTCCGGTTGGGTGTACTTTCTGTCCCATATTATCCTCTCTCTGGTGTCATATTCGATACACGGATGCGAATATGGCAACGACGTTTTAAAATAGGGCTCGATCTGCCTTTTGCCCGTGCCCGAAAGCGCTTCAGGACCGCAGCTTCATCCACACAAATTTCGCTTACTTTCAAGGTATCAATATCTTCATTTTCATTGTGTTCTGCATTTGCAATGGCTGATTTTAACACTTTGATGAGGATACCCGCCGCTTTTTTCTCACAAAACGACAAGAAATCAAAGGCCTTTTGAACAGGTAAACCTCGAATTTCATTTGCTACCAGCCGTGCTTTTTGGGGGGATAACCCGGCATCTTTCAAAATTGCAATGGCCATTATTTTTTATCCCCTTTGTCTTTATCTTTCTTCACGGGTGCACCTACTTTTTTGTCGCTTGAGTGACCTTTAAAAGTCCGTGTCGGCGAAAATTCACCCAACTTATGGCCCACCATGTTTTCGGTAACCATAACCGGAACAAAAACTTTGCCGTTGTGCACCATGAAAGTGATTCCGACAAAATCAGGCATCACGGTACTACGACGTGACCAAGTTTGTATAACCATTTTAGCGCGTGCGCCCCCTACCCGAACCTTGTCGACTTTCTTCAACAGTTTTGGGCTGCAGTAGGGCCCTTTTTTCAATGAACGTGCCATATTAAAACCCCTTACCCTTTTTTGCGACGGTCACGTTGCCGTACGATCATGCGACTCGATGGCTTTTTAGGAGAACGTGTCTTCTTGCCATCAATGAGACCATTGCGATTACAAGGATGACGGCCCCCGGATGTTCGGCCTTCCCCACCCCCCAATGGATGGTCCACTGGATTCATGGCCACACCGCGTACGGTGGGTCGAATACCCCGCCAACGTTTGGCACCGGCTTTACCCAGCACCCGTAAATTATGTTCAGAATTGCCCACTTCGCCCAACACGGCACGGCATTGACGCAACACTTTGCGCATTTCGCCCGAGCGTAAACGGACAGTGGCATAGGCGCCTTCTTTGGCCATTAGTTGCATTTGAGCGCCAGCGGTTCTACCCAATTGGGCACCTTTGCCCGGTTTCATTTCCACACAGTGGATAACAGAACCCACGGGGATGTTTTCCAACGGCAGACAATTGCCCAATTCGATGGGTGCTTCTGGGCCCGATTGCAATACTTGGCCAGCAACCACCCCTTTGGGGGCAATAATGTAGCGACGTTCCCCATCTTGATAGAGCAACAAAGCGATGTTGGCGGTACGGTTTGGATCATACTCCAAACGT
>JAHFQG010000152.1 GCA_023266415.1 Francisellaceae bacterium
GAATCACCAGGGGAAGGGCGACGTTATCGAACAAGGTAACTTCAGGCAGGAGCAATGGATTTTGGAAAATCAGCCCCATTTTTCGACGATAAAAAGGGAGATCTTCTTTTTTCCATTGGTCGACACGGGTATTCCCCACCGTTAAGTGGCCACTGGATATCTTTTCAGATCCAGCTAATAATTTAAATAAGGTACTTTTCCCAGCGCCAGAATGACCTGTTAAAAAGACCCATTCGCCTTTTTTAACTTTAAAACTGACTTTATTGAGGGCCACCACGCCATTGGGATACTGCTTAGAGACTTGATCACAGATAATCATATTATCCTCTTTATTAGACTGGACCCCAGCCTGCGCTGGGGTGACAGCTTCAGACTGGACCCCAGCCTGCCCCCAGCCTACGCTGGGGCTAAAGGCTCACGGGGTGACAGCTTCAGACAATTGCCTCAACAAAGGGGATTGCCTCGAATATTTTGAGGTCATCCACACCTTCTCCTAATCCAATATACCGGATTGGTAGTTTAAATGCATGGGCAATGGCAAAAATAATGCCTCCTTTAGCGGTGCCGTCGAGCTTGGTAATAGTTATTCCGCTAACACCTATGGCTTGCCGAAATAAAGTGGCTTGCTGTAAGGCATTTTGCCCCGTGCCCGCATCTAATACCAGCATTACTTCCTGGGGCGCATTGGGGTCGATTTTTTGCAGCACGCGTTTCATTTTGCTAAGTTCGTCTAATAAGGGTTGTTTGGTATGTAACCGCCCTGCCGTATCGGCAATGAGAATATCGATGTGACGAGCCGTGGCGGCTTGCAGGGCATCATATAAGACGGACGCGCTGTCAGCCCCTGTCGGTTGGGCAATAATCGGTACTTGATTCCGCTCCCCCCAAACAGCCAGTTGTTCACCCGCCGCAGCTCGGAAAGTGTCTCCTGCCGCCAGCATAACGCTGTAACCTTGCTGTTGAAATTGTTTGGCGAGCTTCCCAATGGTGGTGGTTTTCCCATTGCCATTTACGCCTACCATTAAAATGACGAAGGGGGTACCAGAACCCGGAGGAGGCAGAGGGAGGGGCTGTTCGCAAGGTTTGAGAATATCAATTAAAAAGTGGCGCAAAGCGATTTGAACGGCTTCTGGATCTTTTAATTCGGCGCGAGAAAGCGCTTCTGTGATGTGTTGGAGGATACGTTGGGTGGCATCATGGCCCAAATCAGCCTTTAAAAGTTGCTCTTCTAACTCTTCTATAAACGCTGCATCGATGTTTTTTTTTCCCAGAAATAGAGCTGCCAAGCCTTCTTGAAAGCGCTGTCGTGTTTTGGAAAGACCCTCTGTAAAACGCTGAAACAGCTGAAACATAATGCTCGCTTGCCTAATATCAGATCGGGCATCTTATCATTACCTTTAGACTGGATGCCAGCCTACGCTGGCATGACAATGCCTATTACCTGGATGCCAGCCTACGCTGGCATGACAATGCCTATTACCCCAGTGAAAGAACCTACGGGCGAGGCACACCTCGCCCCTACGGCGGCATCAGCATTTGTATATCCTTTGCTCAAACGGGGGTGTTCTTGTATCATCGGATATTGGGTTTTCGGGTATGTTGGGGAATAACATGAAGAAAGTGATGTTGTGGTGGATTGTAGTTAGTTTGTACGCTAGCATTTGTTATTCATCTGAAAACAACACCACGTCCTATACCCTCGATAATGGCCTCAAACTCATCATCCGAGAAGATCACCGTACCCCCGCAGCCATCGCCCAAATATGGTACCACGTCGGCTCTGCTCAAGAATCTTTGGGTAGCACAGGCATCGCCCATGCCCTCGAACACATGATGTTTCAAGGCACCCCAACCCACCCCCGTGGCCAATTCGCTGAAACCATTCATCGTTTGGGAGGCCGTTTTAATGCCTTCACTTCGTACGATATGACCGTCTACCATGCGCTGGTTACCGCCAATGCACTGCCTCAAAGTTTAGAACTCGAAGCCGATCGCCTCCAACACCTCAACCTGTGGGATGAAAATTTTGAAAAAGAACTTCAAGTGGTGATTGAAGAACGCCGCCTGCGGGTTGAAGACGACCCGCAGCAATTATTTTCAGAACGATTCTTCGCCGAAGTGCTAACAGCCAACCCATACCAAAATCCGGTTATCGGTTGGCAACACGACCTAGATAACCTCACCACCACCGATTTACGCACTTTCTACAACACTTGGTATGCCCCTAATAACGCCACTCTGATTATTGTGGGCGATGTGAATACCAAAGATATGCTGACACTTGTCAAAAAACTCTTTGGAAAAATTCCGGCCAAACCTGTGCCCACTAAAAAACCAGTTACCTTATTACGCGCTTTCGGTGAAAAACGCTTACAAATGAATATTCCAGCCAAAGTACCGTACGTTTCTCTGGCATATGAAGTCCCTACGTATCCCAACCATAAAACTCCGCGCGACATCGCCGCCCTTACTTTAATTTCCGTCATTTTAGATGGCGATGCCAGCAGTCGCTTAACCCAAAAACTGCTCCGTGAAAAGGCCTTGGCAGCCTCTGTTCGCACGGAATATGATCCGCTGATGCGCTTCCCATCCCTCTTTATCCTCAGCGCCACTCCCTCCGGTTCTCACACCGTGGCCGAATTGGAACAAGCCCTGTTAGAGGAAATTAACCAGTTACAACACATACCTGTGACCGATAAAGAACTCCAACGT
>JAHFQG010000006.1 GCA_023266415.1 Francisellaceae bacterium
CCTCCTTCTATGACTTTCAGAGAAGCACCGCCTGCGGACGATTTAACCCAGGCTTTCCATAATGTGCCCCCCCCCTATTTGGCGAGAGAGCAAGAAGCACAACAGGACGAAGGACAGCGTATAATCCGTCAAGGCCTACATCACTTGAATATTACTCAAAGAATGATGCAAGGCGACAGCAACGCACTGGCTGAAGCACAGTTACCCAATGGGTGTACCCCCCAATAAAGCCATACATCCGAAAAGAGCGTCCTTTACAAATGGACCTAGGTCTTTCAGAATAGGCTAGGGTTCTCCATGGTTTTAATTTAGTTAAATGAATAACAGGCTGATTAAGTCCACAAGCCTGGTCGGGGGTATGACCTTTGTCTCCCGCATCAGCGGCTTTCTACGCGATATGCTCGCCGCCCAACTGTTTGGCGCCGGTATGGGCTATGACGCCTTCCTCATCGCCTTCAAAATTCCCAATTTTATGCGACGTTTGTTCGCGGAAGGCGCCTTTTCTCAAGCTTTCGTTCCCGTCTTGGCAGAATATCGCTCCACCCAAGGGGAAAAAGAGGTGAAATTGTTGGTGGATAGAGTGGCAGGCGCCCTGGGGGTCGTACTCCTGTTAGTGACGGTTGTGGGCATGCTGGCCGCCCCCCTACTTATCCGCCTCTTTGCCCCCGGGTTTGAGGGCGACGCACGATTTGCCATGGCTACCCAAATGCTGCGCATCACCTTTCCCTATGCCCTCCTCATCTCCCTAGCCGCTTTTGCTGGCGGTATCCTCAACACCTACGGGCGTTTTGCCACACCCGCCATTACCCCCGTGCTGCTCAACCTAAGCATTATTGGTTGTGCCATTTTTTTAAGCCCTTACCTCAGTATTTCTGTGGAAGCTCTCGCCTGGGGGGTTCTGTTAGGCGGATTTTTACAACTGTTTTACCAATTACCGCACCTACACCGACTCCAATTACTGCCCAAACCCGTCTGGGCTTGGCAAGATCCCGGTGTACAACGTATTTTAAGCCTCATGCTCCCCGCTATTTTTGGAGCCTCTGTCTCCCAAATCAACCTCATTGTTGACTCCATTTTCGCTTCCTTCCTCCCTGTGGGAAGCGTGTCTTGGCTGTATTATGCTGATCGCCTCATTGAATTCCCCCTAGGCGTATTCGGCGTGGCCATCGCCACCGTGATGCTACCCAACTTGTCTACTAAACACGCAACTCAACCCAAAGAGGCCTTTGCTCTCACGGTCGATTGGGGCCTACGCTGGGTGATGGTCATAGGCTTGCCCGCCATGGTTGGACTGTGGCTGTTGGCCAATCCCATTTTAATCACCTTATTCCACTACGGCCACTATACCGAAATGGATGTGCTCATGACCTCCAAAGCCCTCCTGGCCATGACTGTCGGACTCATGGGCTTTCTATCCGTTAAAATTTTAATATCTGCTTTTTATGCCACCCAAGACACCCGTTTCCCCGTCAAAGTGGGCATTGTGGTGTTATTTACCAACATTATCCTGAATTTTATTTTTATAAAACCTTTTGCGCATGCTGGATTGGCTTTGTCTACTTCCCTGGCGGCCCTTTTGAATGCCGCTCTATTGTTTATTGAACTGTGGCGTCGTGGGTTATATCAACCTCGGGCAGGCTGGCTTTCTTTTATGAGCCGCCTCGTGTTGGGTAATATTGTGATGGCAGTTACCCTCTACATCATGATCCCCCAATTTGGGGTATGGACACAAATGCATTTTGGAGAACGATTTCTCACGCTCGGCGTGTTAATCGGAATCGCCGCCGTTGTGTATGGACTCACTCTGCTCACGTTGGGCTTGCGTCGACACCATGTCCGACAATTGAGCTAATAATGCATACACTCTTTGCACATAAAATCGGTGTGCCTCAAACAGTGACTATCGGTAATTTTGATGGAGGTCATCTGGGGCATCAAGCATTATTGCAGAAATTATGTCATATTTCTAAGTTAAATCAGACCGCCTCCACTGTCATCACTTTCGAACCTCTCACATCAGAATTTTTTGCACCCCAAAAACCCAGACGCCTCATGAACTTGCGCGATAAAACCACTTGGGTAAAAGCCCAAGGTGTGGATAATATGCGCTGTATCCCTTTTACCACCAAAATCGCCACCCTATCCGCCGCCGATTTTATTCAATACTATCTCCTGTCATCTGGGGTAACCCATGTGGTCGTTGGAGATGATTTTCGATTCGGCCACAATCGTCAAGGTACCCCCGCCCTGTTAGCTGCCTCAGGCCTTCACATCACCCTACTGCCCCCCATTATTCAAGAGGGTAGGGTAAGCAGCTCTCAAATTCGAGCCTTGCTCATGACAGGACAGTTCCAACAGGCCACGCAAGCCCTCGGACACCCCTATCGCCTCTCAGGTGTGGTCCAATATGGCAACCAAAAAGGCCGCTTATTGGGCTTTCCCACCGCCAATATCGCCCTCAATCGATACCTCCCCCCACTATCCGGCGTGTATCAAGTACGAGTTTTGGTGGGGGAGATATGGTACAATGGCATCGCAAATGTGGGGGTCCGACCAACAGTGGATGGCGCTCACCCTTTGTGTGAAGTACACATTCTCAACTTCCACCAAACTCTCTACGGAAAAAGACTCGTGCTAGAACCCACCCGAAAAATCCGGGATGAAAAACGGTTTGATTCGTTAGAGCAACTGAAAGCTCAAATTAAGCTCGATATCTCGACCCTCCAATAGGTAAGACTATGCCCGATCGCTACAAAACCACCCTCAACTTACCCCAAACCGATTTTCCCATGAAGGCTAACTTGCCCCAAAATGAACCCAAGATACTCCAAAAATGGCAGTCTGAAGGGCTTTACCAAAAAATTCGGAAACATCGCAAACATGCTCCCCCCTTTATTTTGCAAGATGGCCCCCCCTACGCCAATGGCCACATCCACATCGGCCATGCCCTCAATAAAATTTTAAAAGACATAGTTATGAAATCCCGTGCTTTGAGCGGCTACAACACCCCCTATATTCCCGGCTGGGACTGCCACGGGTTACCCATCGAACTCAATGTGGAAAAGAAACTGGGAAAAATAGGCGATACAGTCTCCGCCGAAGCATTTCGACAAGCCTGTCGCGTGTATGCCGAAGAATATGTTCAAATTCAAAAAGAAGCTTTTATTCGCTTAGGGGTTTTGGGCGATTGGGACAATCCTTATCGCACCATGGACAGCACTTATGAAGCCGGCATTATGCAAGCTGTTTGGACTATTGCCGAAAATGGACACCTGCAAAAAGGGTATAAACCCGTCCATTGGTGCCTAGAATGTGGCTCTGCTTTGGCAGAAGCCGAAGTGGAATACCAAGATAAAACCTCTGCTTCCATCGATGTGGCTTTTTTATGCCAAAATCCTCCCTTCGTTTGGCAAAAATGGGGCATTCAAAGCAACGCCCCCATTGCCTTTGCCATTTGGACCACCACCCCTTGGACTCTCCCCGCTAACCAGGCAATTGCATTGCATCAAGAAGCTCACTATGTGGTACTCGACACAAAACCCTATGCGCTCATCGTGGCAAGTGATCGCGTAAACACCCTCCAAGAACGGTATCAACAAAAAGCCGCTGTGGTATTGGGCGCCGTTTCGGGGAACGATTTGGCAGGCATCTTATGCCAACATCCTTTATTTGACCGGTGGGTTCCTACCTTATGTGCCGATCACGTCACCCTCGATTCTGGTACCGGGGCTGTTCATACAGCACCTGCTCATGGCCCAGATGACTTCAAAGTAGGCATTGCAGCCAATCTTCCCCTCGATAATCCAGTGGATGCCACAGGCTGCTATACCGTTGAAACCCCAGGCTTGGCGGGTAAACATGTACGTAAAGTAGAGCCTGAAATCCTCCAAATGCTTAAGGACAAAGGCTTGTTATTAGCGCATACTCCTTTGCAACACAGCTATCCCCACTGTTGGCGTCATAAAACTCCTCTTATTTATCGGGCAACCCCTCAATGGTTTATCAGCATGGATAAAGCCCAATTACGCCTACAAACGCTGGAAGCTATCCCCACCGTTACCTGGACACCCGACTGGGGTCAAGCCCGCATCACGGGCATGATCATCGACCGGCCTGATTGGTGTATTTCCCGTCAACGGGCTTGGGGCGTGCCCATCCCCTTGTTTGTGCACTGCAATACAGGTGATATTCACCCCAATATGGGTGAGTTTATCCCCACCATTGTAGAGCGGGTTAAAAAAGTAGGGATTGAGGCTTGGCATCAATTAAATATTCATGAGTTTGTATCTGATCCCGATTATCAGAAAGTGACGGATACGTTAGATGTCTGGTTTGAGTCCGGTGTGGTACACGCTTGCCTACCCCAAATGCGGCCAGAAGTATATAGCCCAGCCGATTTATATTTGGAAGGATCTGATCAACATCGGGGGTGGTTCCATTCTTCGCTCCTCACTTCTATGGCCATGAAACAAGAGCCTCCTTACAAAGCTGTTCTGACCCATGGCTATGTGGTGGATGCCCAGGGTCGGAAAATGTCAAAATCGTTGGGGAATGTGGTCGATCCGCTTAAGGTGATCCAAACCGCTGGGGCGGATGTATTGCGTCTTTGGGTGGCTTCCACAGATTATTCCATGGAAGTATCCGTTTCTGATGAAATTTTAAAGCGTGCAGGGGATGCATATCGTCGTATTCGAAATACGGCTAGGTTTTTGTTGGCCAACTTACACGATTTCGACCCCACCCAACACAGTGTTCCTATCGAAGATATGTTGGCGTTGGATGCCTGGGTGGTGGGGGAAGCCCACCGGTGCCAAGAAATCATTCAACAGGCCTACGAGACCTATCAGTTTCACCAAATTTATCAAAAAATCCACAATTTTTGTGTGGTTGAATTGGGTGGTTTTTATTTAGATATCATCAAAGATCGTCAATACACCACCCACAAAGAGGGTCTCCCCAGACGATCTGCCCAAACAGCACTTTATCATGTGTGTGAAGCCTTTGTGCGTTGGATAGCCCCTATATTGTCTTTCACAGCCGAAGAAATTTGGCACTATTTACCCAATCGTCCTGACTCTTCCGTCTTTTTAGCCACCTGGTATCCGCATCTCCAGCCTTTGTCCAATACAAGCCCCCTCACGGAGGCTGATTGGCAACAAGTGCTCAACGTGCGACAGGCGGTAAATAAAGGACTTGAAGAAGCCCGTACTTCTGGGGCCATTGGTTCAGGGCTAGAGGCAGAAGTGGTATTATATGCACCTCTCAAGTTATTTGAAATTCTGACAAAATTGGGTGATGAACTTCGATTTGTGCTCATTACGTCAAGTGCCACCGTGCAGCCTTCCCATGACACAGAATTACGATTTGAAATCACTGCTTCTCAACTCCCCAAATGTGTGCGCTGTTGGCATCATGTGGAAGATGTAGGCCAACAGGTAGACTATCCCCATATTTGTGGTCGCTGTGTGACTAATTTAAACGATGGGGAAGTGCGACTCTATGCTTAAGCAGTATGGGTATGTGTGGTTCTTATTGGCCAGCGTGATATTTGGGGTCGACCGTCTTACCAAACAATGGGCCCTCTCTTTGCCCCACGGTGATTCGGTACCTGTGTTGAGCTCATATCTGACTTGGTATTTGTCTTTCAACGAAGGGGTGGCTTTTGGGATGGGGCAGAATTTGGGGGCTTGGGGGTGGGTTATCCCTTTTGGTAGCTTATTACTTACGGTTGTGGTGGGAGTTTGGACCTTCTCAACCCCTTATCGCGTTTGGCCACAAGGCGTTGCTTTGGCATGCGTATTGGGGGGAGCTCTGGGGAACTTGTGGGACAGGCTGACCGTGGGGGTGGTGATAGATTTTGTGGATATGGGGGTTCAGAGTTGGCGATTTGCCACCTTTAATGTGGCGGATATGGCTATTAGTCTGGGGGTGATGGGGCTGCTGATCCCCCAGTATTGGAAAAAGAAGAGTACCGTATGATTGACATTGTATTGGCCAAACCTCGAGGCTTTTGTGCGGGGGTAGACAGAGCTATTACTATTGTGGAGGCGGCCTTAGAGCGTTTTGGAGCCCCCATTTATGTTCGTCATGAAGTTGTTCACAATACCTTTGTAGTGCAAGATTTAAAACGAAAAGGTGCTGTTTTTGTCGAAGCATTGTCGGATATACCAGATGATGCCATTGTGATTTTCAGCGCCCATGGGGTGTCTCAAGCGGTTCGTCAAGAAGCGGAACAGCGTCAGTTACAAATATTTGATGCAACTTGTCCGTTGGTCACTAAAGTGCATTTTGAAGTGGCGCATCATGGCCGACAAAATCGAGAATGTATTTTGATTGGGCACCAAGGTCATCCTGAAGTAGAAGGCACATTGGGGCAATATCATTCCACGGAAGGAGGCATTTATTTAATTGAAAATGTGGCACATATTGCATTATTGTCAGTGAAAAATCCTGACAATTTGGCGTTTGTGACTCAAACCACGTTATCGGTGGAAGAAACCAAAGAAATTATTGTCGCCTTAAGAGAGCGTTTCCCCAATATTATTGGCCCCAAACGAGATGATATTTGTTATGCCACCCAAAATAGGCAAGATGCGGTGGCTTTATTGGCCCAAAAAGCGGATGTGGTGCTGGTATTAGGCTCTCCTAACAGCTCTAACTCCAATCGGCTGAAAGAGTTAGCTGAAAAACTGGGCTCAGAAGCTTATCTGATTGAGGGGCCTGAAGCCATAGAGTTAGTGTGGGTGCAAGGTAAAGCAACCATTGGCATTACCGCAGGGGCCAGTGCTCCTGAAATTTTGGTGCAGCGCGTGGTGCAATATCTGCAATCGGTGCTGAAAGACACTCAGGTGGTTGAATTAACCGGCATAGAAGAAAATAAGATCTTTGCGTTGCCTAAAGCATTGCGAGAATCACTTGTTCTTGCCCCTTAATGAAGGGTCATCCAGTCAGGGCAGATTGTGGGCGTAGGGGTGAGGCTGAAGCCTCAGCCGTGAGGATAGCCTGGTAATCTGTGGCTGATAGCCGCTCGCTCGGTTTCCCATCTGGAATGGCCTTGTTGCATGAATGGCCATGTTTCCACGTCATCCCGAACATTGTGAGGGATCTCCTAAGAGTGGCATAGAGGGAGATCCCTCGCTACGCTCGGGATGACGGGCTCGCTTGGGATGACGGGCTACGCTTGGGATGACGGGCTACGCTTGGGATGACGGGCTATGCTGGGGGGATGGGGGTTGCTCTGGCACAATCCGTACTCGTCCTGCCTGATTAAAAATGACCTGATAGTACGCCTTTTGGCGATAGAAAATGGTTAAATGACCATTGCTGACTAAGGTGCCATTGGGGCGAATATCCAAATGGAGAGGGCTTTGAAAGCCTTTGTATTCCACGGAAATCGAGGGATTTAGAGGGCTTAAGGCGGGAAGTGGATCGGGGGTGAGTGCTAACGCCTTAGGGGGATATATCCGAACTGATTTCTGATGATTGACCGCATACACTTGCCAGTACTCTAAAGCAGTTTTCCACGATTGTGCCGCAAAATAGGCTTGGGTTTGAGCTCCAAAGGAAAGAAAAGGAAGGCTTAAGGTAGCCAAAATGGCTAAAATTCCTAAAGTTAAGGAAATTTCTAATAGAGTAAATCCCCTCCTAACCCGCCCCATGTTCTCGACAATAATATTGTCCCTCTTTTTTCACTGCATCTGTCAAAAAAATGCCGCATTGCGCACACTGAACCATGTCTTGGGCATTGTGCAGGGTGCGAGGCTGAGGAGGAGAGGGCGACTCTTCTGCCGTAAAAGGCGTTGTGAAAGTTTTTTGCCACAGTTTTAACTTGTGTTTAATCCAAAAACGGGCGAGAAAGCCTAATAACATGAGACATAGCCAGATGCCTAGCAAAACGACAATAACACGCAATAGAACCATTTTGAGTTACCTTTTCAATAAGATACACCCCCTCCCTGCCCTCCCCCGCGAAGCGGGGGAGGGGAATACGAAGACTGCTCCCTCGCTTGCGGGGGAGGGGAATCATAGGATGCGGTCAGAAGGCCGGTTTAGATCCCAGCCTACCTCCAGCCTGCGCTGGGGCTAAAAGCTCATGGCATGACACAGAGTGTTAGGCCTTCAGCAAAATTTTGTCCAATATACCCGTCGGCATCCATCGTTTCAAGTGCGTGAACATATGTCCATATAACGTGACAGGATACCGTGTCTTCGGATGTCGACTTTCTAACGCATGTAAAAGTACTTTTAATACAGCCTCTGGTCCTAACATAAACGGCGCATTTAAATTAGGACCTTTTTTCAATAAGGCTTTGTACGTATCTGCATAATGACTGTTCTGTATATCCATTTCATGTACTTGTTTAAACGCATGAGTTCGAAACAGCGAATGAATGGGTCCTGGTTCAATAATAGACACAAAAATGCCTGTTTTATGCAACTCTAACCGTAAAGTATCGCTAAATCCTTCTACCGCAAATTTAGAAGCCGTATAAGCCCCTGAAAACGTACGAGCCACCAAGCCTAAAATAGAACTGTTTTGAACGATGCGCCCGTAACCTTGTTGCCTAAAAATAGGTAATACCGCTTGTGTTACCCGTATCATGCCAAATACATTGGTGTCGAATTGAGCCTGCATTTGTGCCCGACTTAAATCTTCAACCGCACCCAATTGGCCATAACCGGCATTATTAAAGACGCCATATAAAGCGCCGTCTGTTTTATCTAAAATTAGTTTGATTGCTTTCTTAATTGAGTCGTCGTTGGTCACATCCAGTTCCACTGTTTCAAGCCCCGCGTCTGCCAAAGACTGTAAAGCTTCTAAACGCCGGCCACTCGCAAATACCCGATATCCCCGCTGATGAAGCCCCAAAGCACACACTTTTCCAATACCACTGGAACACCCAGTGATCAACACCGCACACTTGGAAAAGCGGGTTTTATTCATTTTTAGGCTCCTTAATGATATACTGTGACGCACAAGACACGACAAAATAGAGATCCGAACATGAGAACACATTATTCAGCAAAAGTCACAGAAACCTGTATCGGCCAAACTGTGACTGTGTGTGGTTGGGCCCATCGTCGTCGCGACCATGGGGGCGTAATTTTTGTGGATATTCGAGATCGCAGTGGTCTATTACAAACGGTGTATCACCCAGACAATAAAACCGCTTTTGCATTGGCTGAAAGCATTCGCAGTGAATTTGTTATTAAGGTAACTGGCATAGTCCAGAAACGTCCTGAAGGCACTGCCAACCTTGATTTGGCCACTGGCCACGTTGAACTCGTCTGTACCACCCTGGTTATTTTGGCTAAATCTCAACCCCTGCCCTTTGGTATCGAGAATTTTCAAGAAATCGGAGAAGAAGTGCGGCTTCAACACCGTTATCTTGATTTACGTCGCGATGTCATGCAACAACGCTTGCAATTTCGTGCCCGCGCTTCCGCTTTTATACGCCGATATTTGGAAGGCAACGGATTTTTAGACCTCGAAACCCCCATGCTCACTCGTGCTACCCCCGAAGGGGCTCGTGACTATTTGGTGCCCAGTCGGACCAAAATCGGTAGCTTCTTTGCTCTTCCCCAATCTCCCCAATTGTTCAAACAGTTGCTTATGGTATCTGGGTTCGATCGGTACTATCAAATTGCCCGGTGCTTCCGAGATGAAGATTTACGGGCCGACCGACAACCTGAATTCACCCAAATTGATATTGAAGCCTCTTTTGTCAACGAAAAAGATATCATGGATTTGGTCGAAACCATGATACGTCAGCTATTTTTAGAGCTGAAAGGCATTACCATACCTAACCCAATTCCCACCATGACGTACGCAGAAGCCATGCGCCGCTTTGGCTCTGACAAACCCGACATGCGTAATCCCTTAGAATTTGTGGATGTTGCGGATTTAATGCAACAAGTCGACTTTAAAGTGTTCAGTGGTCCCGCCAATAACCCCAAAGGTCGTGTCGTGGTCCTCAAAGTACCCGGTGGGGCTGAGCTGAGTCGAAAAGCCATTGATGATTATACCCAAAGGGTGGCCCGATATGGCGCCAAAGGTCTCGCTTACATCAAAGTAATCGATATAGCACAAGGCAAAGAAGGGTTAAACTCACCTATCGTGAAGTTTTTACCCGATGACGTTATTGAACAACTTCTAAGGCGTACCCAAGCGCGCAATGGGGATATCCTCTTCTTTGGGGCTGATAAAGCTTCAGTCGTGAACGATGCTATGGGTGCCCTACGCATTCAATTAGGGCATGATTTAAATTTGCTCCATTCCGAATGGCAATTGCTTTGGATAACCGACTTCCCCATGTTTGAATGGGATGAAAAAAATGAATGTTGGCAATCGGTACATCATCCATTCACCAGCCCTAAAGTGACCGATATCGCACAATTGGATGCCAAAGACACACTCACCGCCAAAGCCTACGATTTGGTGTTAAATGGTGTTGAACTGGGGGGAGGCTCTATTCGTATTCACGATTCAACCCTCCAAAAAGCGGTTTTCAGTGCCATTGGTCTCACAGAAGAACAGGCAAACAATAAGTTTGGATTTTTACTAGAAGCCATGCAATACGGTTGTCCTCCACACGGGGGACTGGCTTTGGGGTTAGATCGCCTCATCATGCTTTTGTGCGGTGCAATGTCCATCCGAGAAGTTATTGCCTTCCCTAAAACCCAAACGGCCAGCTGCCTCATGACAGGCGCACCTGCCCCTGTCGAGCGACAACAATTGGTGGACTTGGGCGTCAAAATAATCCCCCCTGAGGCGCATCGTGCTGTGTAGCCTGTCCAAACCTGCAATGCCCAAAGCTGCGCCGTCGTGTGCTATTCCTTTCCAACAATATTACACGGTGCCTGAAGCAGACTGTGTGGACCGTATTTGGGCCATCAAACACACCATGGGCGATTCTCTGTGCCTCTTGGCCCACCATTATCAACGAGACGATGTGTATCAATTTGCCCATGAAACAGGTGATTCCTTAAAATTGGCCTATCTCGCGGCAAGATCGGTTGCTCCCTATATTGTCTTTTGTGGTGTTCATTTTATGGCTGAAGTGGCGGATATGGTCACACGCCCCACTCAAAAAGTCATTTTACCCGATATGGCGGCGGGTTGTTCTATGGCCGATATGGCTAATTTGGTCACGGTGGAGCGTTCTTGGCAAGAACTGAGCCGCGTGCTTAACCCCGATGAAAAAATAATTCCCATCACGTATGTAAATTCTTCAGCTGACTTAAAAGCGTTTTGTGGTCGACACGGCGGCATTATTTGTACTTCCAGTAATGCCCATAAGGTGTTGGCTTGGGCCTTTCAACAACGTGAAAAAGTGCTGTTCTTCCCCGATCAACATTTGGGCCGTAATACCGCTCATAGCATGGGCATTCCTTTATCCGATATGGCCCTCTGGGATTTTAACCAACCCATGGGGGGATTAACGCGCTCTGAAATTGAACACGCCAAATTACTGCTCTGGAATGGCTGGTGTGCTGTTCATCAACGCTTTGCGCCTGAACATATTGAGGCATATCGAGCCAAACACCCTGACACTATTGTGTTGGCTCACCCAGAAGCAGAATTTGCTGTCTGCCAACAGGCCCAGTATGTGGGTTCTACCAGCGGTATCCTCGATTATGTGAAAAAATCTCCTCCCGGGTCCCATTTTTTGGTGGCTACCGAGTATAATTTGGTTAATCGATTGCACCAACAATTTAAGTCAGAAGGAAAACAAGTTCATTTTATGGCACCCAAGGTGTCGGTGTGCTCTACCATGTATCGGATAGATCTCCCGCATTTGCTCTGGGTGCTTGATAACCTACAGTGGGGCACTGTGGTTAATCAAGTGATTGTTGATCCAACCATTCAACAAGAGGCCCTAAAAGCCATTCATCGCATGTTTGAAGTCACCGGAGGGTAGTTATGGCAGGACACAGTAAATGGTCAACCATCAAGCGTCATAAGGGTGCTCAAGATGCCAAGCGTGGCAAAATTTTCACCAAACTTATCCGAGAACTCACCACGGCCGCTCGTATCAGTGCCGATCCAGGTAGCCCACGACTTCGAGCCGCCATTGACAAAGCTTATGCCAGCAATATGACCAAAGACACAGTCGAACGCGCCATCAAACGCGGTGCGGGGGGAGAAGATTCTGCGGTGATGGAAGAAATGCAGTACGAAGGGTATGGCCCCCATGGGGTTGCGGTCATAGTTTGTTGTTTAACTGACAATAAAAACAGAACCGCAGGCGAAGTCCGCCACGCGTTTTCAAAATCGGGGGGGAATTTAGGTGCCACAGGCTCAGTGGCCTACCTGTTTACTCAGGCCGGACAGATCATTTATCCCCCTGGGGTGAGTGAAGATAAAGTGATGGAAATTGCTTTGGAAATGGGAGCGGATGATGTTATCGTAGAAGATGATGGATCTTGCGAGATCCGCACTTCTTTCGAAACTTTTCTACCCATCAAAGAAAAGCTGGTAGCCTCCAGATTAGAGCCTGTTTCTTCAGAAATTACGTTTCTTCCTTCAATGACCATCGAAATGGCAGGCGAGAAGGCCGAATCTTTGCTTAAATTAATAGACCGATTGGAAGATTTGGATGACGTGCAGAGTGTCTACCACAACGCGGATATTAGGGATTGATCCAGGCTCCAGACTTCTGGGGATAGGCATTATCGAGCTTGAGGGTAAGAAAGCCACGCTGGTGATGCATGAAACGCTGGTGTTGCACGAATTGCCTTTGGCGGAACGATTGGGCACTATATTTAGTAGGCTATCCAACATAATTCAAGCACATCATCCTCAAGACATGGCCATTGAGCAAGTTTTTATGCAAAAAAATGTGCAATCGGCGTTAAAATTAGGACAAGCTCGGGGAGTGGCCATTGCGTGTGGTGCGGTGCACCATTTAAACGTGTCTGAGTATGCCCCTCGTCAGATTAAACTGGCGGTGGTGGGGAAAGGCGGGGCTGAAAAAGTTCAGGTACAATATATGGTGAAAGTTTTGTTGGGCGTTTCGGAAAAGTTGCCCCCCGACAGCGCAGATGCGCTGGCCATTGCATTGTGTCACAGTTATCATCGGATGAATCATTATGCTAGCCTACTTATTCGGAACGCTGGTTGAAAAACACCCGCCTCAAGTTGTCATCGATATTTCTGGGGTGGCTTACGAAGTGTGGGTGCCATTATCCACTTTTTGGAAAGTAGGCGAGATAGGACAACCTCAAAAACTATATACGCAGTTGATTGTACGTGAAGATTCTCATACAGTGTACGGCTTTGCAACCGATACGGACAAACGGTTCTTTAACCAACTCCTGAAAGTAAATGGCATTGGTCCAAAAGTGGCTCTAGGGATATTATCGGGTTTGTCGGTGACGGAATGCCATCAAGCCATTCTGGCGAAAGATATTGCCACCCTGACGCGTATACCAGGTATTGGTAAAAAAACCGCTGAACGGCTGATCATGGAAATTCAAGACAAATTAGAAGGCTTACCGATTGCTTTAGGCACTTCTCGGGCACAACAAGATGCGCTGGAAGCACTCCAATCGTTGGGATATACCGCCAAAGAAGCACATAAAGCCATTGCGAGGGTGGGTAAAACTACCGACAATAGCGAATCATTGATTAAACAAGCGTTACAAGGACTCAATGCATGACTTCATCGTCCCTTTTACAACCAGATGTTGTTTTACCCCCTGAAAAAATGTGGGATAAAGCCATGCGTCCCAAAAATTTATCTGAATATGTAGGGCAAGCGGCTTTACGAGAACAACTGGGTATTTTTATTGAAGCCACCCGAGGGCGAAAGGAAGCACTCGACCATGTGTTGCTGTTTGGCCCCCCTGGGTTAGGCAAAACCACCTTAGCGCACATTATTGCCCACGAATTACAAACCGGATTACGTCAAACGTCTGGGCCTGTGTTAGAGCGTCCGGGCGATTTAGCAGCATTACTTACAAATTTAGAGCCTTTCGATGTCTTATTTATTGACGAAATTCACCGCCTAAGCCCCGCCATTGAAGAAATTTTATACCCTGCAATGGAAGATAGTCAGCTAGATATCGTGATTGGCGAAGGACCCGCCGCACGCTCCATCAAGCTAGATTTACCTCCTTTTACCTTGGTAGGTGCTACCACCCGTGCGGGGATGCTCACTTCCCCTCTGCGAGATCGCTTTGGCATTGTTCAACGCCTCAATTTTTATGAAACGGTGGAGTTGGTTCAAATTGTCACCCGTTCAGCCACTTTAATGCACGTTCCTCTAACAGAGGAGGGCGCTTGGGAGATTGCCAGCCGCTCTCGAGGGACCCCTCGTGTGGCCAACCGGTTACTGCGCCGCGTGCGGGATTATGCTGAAGTGCGAGGTGATGGGCGGATAGATCGACCCTTAGCTAAAATGGCCCTCGATGTGCTGGAGGTTGATACCCAAGGATTTGATGTCTTAGACCGAAAATTATTGCTCACCATTATTGAAAAATATGACGGAGGCCCCGTGGGTATTGAAAATTTGTCTGCCGCTCTGGGCGAAAGTCGCGATACCCTAGAAGACGTTATCGAACCTTATTTGTTGCAAAATGGCTTTTTATTGCGCACACCTCGCGGTAGAATGGTGACTCCACTAACTTACCAACACTTTGGATTAGCATGAACACAGATTTATCTATCTTACATTTGGTGCTCAATGCCAGTACGCTGGTGCAATTAGTGATGTTAGCCCTGTTGGCAGCCTCTGTGTTGTCTTGGACTATCATGCTTAAAAAACGGAAAGAGTTGTTAGCTTTCAAACAAAGATTGGAGCAAACCGAAGCAGTCCACCAACAAGCCGATTTTGGTAAAATCAATGAATGGCTCTTGGCGCAACGCGACCAAAACGGCATCGTACCTATTTTACGGTTGGGATTGCGTGATGCACTTCAGTGTTTACACCACGAAATGCCTTTATCGCACAAAACCGATTACATTCGACAAACCATGCAAACTCAACTTACCAAACACGCCCAAGAATTAGAAGAAGGGGTGCCGTTTTTGGCCAGTGTAGGCTCCGTTAGTCCTTATGTGGGATTGTTTGGTACCGTGTGGGGTATCATGATGGCTTTTAAAGCTTTGGGCAGCTCTACCGCTCAAGCCACCTTGGCTATGGTTGCACCGGGCATTGCCGAAGCACTCATTGCCACTGCCATGGGGCTGTTTGCGGCCATTCCTGCAGTGATTGCTTATAATCGTTTTCAATACCAATTAGAAATGCTGTTAGAACGATATGAACGCCTCATCACCCAATTTTGTCATCATTATTTGCGGTATGTCGTTACTCAAGAGAAAACAGCCGAATAAGGATGACTTATGCGTATGCGTCGGGGTCTTGTATCCGATATGAATGTGGTCCCCTACATCGATGTCATGCTGGTGTTGTTGGTTATTTTTATGGTAACCGCCCCCATGTTGCAACAAGGGGTGGTGGTTGATTTACCCAAAGCGTCGGCTAAGGCCATTCCTCCCCAACGCAGTGAACCTATTATTGTGTCAGTCGATGCTCGGGGGAGTTATTATCTCAATGTGGCGGAAAATCCCCAAGAAGCTATCGATGGTCGACGGTTGGCTATTCGAGTGGCCCAGATATTACATCAAGATCCCACCCGTAAAGTCTTAGTGAAAGGCGATAAACAAGTGCCCTATGGGGTGATTATGCGCGCCATGTCGATGTTACAACATGCGGGTGTTGATAATGTTGGGTTAGTTACCGAACAACCGAGCAAGGGGTAAACCGTGACACCGGAAACCCGTCGAGCGCTGCAAGGCTCACTTATATTACATGGGTTCATGTTGGCTTTTTTAGGGCTCACTCTTCATTTTGAAGACAAAATTATTCGCACTAACCCAGTGGATTTAAGCCTTCCCATGCAAGCCTCCTTAGTCTTGGAAAGCGGCCAAAAGGCCCCGGCGCAAAAAGTCGTCAAAATTCCAAAAGTGATTGAGACAATCAAATTGGTGGAAAACGATAAAAAAGCCACATTTGCAGTTAAAAAAACCAAAGAAAAAAAGCAGGAAGCCCCTAAAAAAGAAAAAGAAGTGGTTAAAATAGAGAAAAAGGTGGCTCTTGTGAAAAAACCCCTGGTTGATCAGAAAGCTCTGCAAGCCGAAATAGAACGGTCTTTACAGAATGAGTTAGCAAGCGAACAATCTTCCCTGCAAGTAGCCGATGAAATTGCCCAGTATCATCAAATTATTGTGGCTCACATTCAACAATACTGGCGGCAACCGCTCGATCCAGAATCCAGTCTCTCTTGTTTGATACAAGTACGGGTTTTAGCCACTGGAGAAGTGGCTTCTGCCACGGTGGTACGGGGGAGTGGTAATGTGGGGTTTGATCACGCTGCCACATTGGCCGTTTTACGAGCTTCCCCGTTGCCTTTGCCCTCAGCAGCAGAGGCTCGAGCGCCTTTCTTGAAAGGGTTTCATTTTTTATTTAAACCGGAGGCATTATGACGCGCTGGCTTGGGGCTCTGTGCCTGTTTTGGATAAACGTTGGTGGGGCTTTTACCTTAGAAATTACTCAGGGGATGCAAAGCGCAACCCCCATTGCGGTGGCTGAATTTCATTCGGCACAAGCCTTGCCTGAAGATATGGGCGAGATTATTCGACACAATTTACGTAACAGTGGGCGTTTTTCGCCGATAGAGGTGGGTGCTTTACCGGAGCGATCTCCCCGTGTAGGCACTGTGGATGTTCTGCCTTGGCTGCACCTAGGTGCTGAAGATATTGTGGTGGGGCAGATAGAGCGCACGGGGACTGATCAATACCGAATAGAATTTGAATTGCTGGATGTGTATGAACCGCCCAATGCGGAACCTGACGTTCCTCCTAAAAATCATGTGTTATTGCGTCAACGGTTTGATAATATCCCAGCCACTCGCTTACGCGCCTTATCTCACCATATCAGCGATTTGATTTTTGAACGTCTTACCGGTATTCGGGGTGCTTTTGCCACCCGCATTGCGTATATCTTGGTGTCAGAACGCAACCAAAAGCCCTTTTTTCGGTTGGAAGTAGCTGATGCAGATGGCCATAACGCCAAAACGTTGTTTACTTCCCCAGAGCCTGTCATGTCTCCTGCTTGGTCACCTGATGGTCGTCATCTGGCCTTTGTCTCTTTTGAGCACTTTCGGGCAGAAGTTTATGTGGTGGATACTGTGACAGGACGTCGAGATAGAGTGTCACATGCACGCGGTATTAATGGCGCGCCTGCTTTTTCGCCGGATGGTAGTCAACTGGCTTTAGTGCTTTCTAAGGAGGGCAGTCCCAAAATTTATCTCTTAGATTTGCGTTCACACATACTGAGACGTGTCACTTCTGGCAATGCCATCGATACAGAACCGAACTGGGCTCCGGATGGACAATCGTTGTTGTTTACATCGAATCGAGGGGGGAAACCTCAATTATATCGTTTATGGTTGGCAGGTGAGCGTATTGAGCGGATCACCTATGATGGGGATTATAACGCTCGAGGCTCTTTTACCCCGGATGGAAAAAGTGTGATTATGGTGCACCGCGAGGGGGGAGATAGGTTCCAAATAGCCAAGCTCAATTTAAATACTCAACAATTAACTTTGTTGAGTAATGCTTATTTAGACCAGTCTCCGAGCATTAGCCCAAACGGTACCATGATATTATACGCCACGCAGCTAGAGGGAAAGCGGATTTTAAGCGCTGTTTCGTTGGATGGACGGGTGAAATGGCGGCTACCGGCAGGCGACGGGAATGTTCAAGAACCTGCTTGGTCGCCTTATTAAATAACACGGGCGAGGCATGCCTCGCCCCTACGGTTATTTTGATATTCCGCGGTTAGCACTGGGTGGTATGGGTTAGAGAGGTCGCTGTCGGCATCTTGTTGTATACATGGCGTATTTAGAGCTATAATGCCCGGTTTAAAGGCGCTCGTGCTATGTTAGTTATGGAGAAAACTTATGAAACGTTTGGTGATGGTGGCGATGGCTGCTGTGTTGGTATTCGGATTGGCCGGTTGTGGCTCAAAAGGGCAATCTGGAAAAATGGGTGCGCACGCCAGTGGGGTGGGTGGGGCGGATGGCTTTGATGGAGTAGACACGTGGGGTCGAAGCGAAGAAGAATTATTTTCAACGCGTACTTACCATTTTGGGTTCGATCGCTATGATGTAGCCGACAGAGACATTCCTGCTATTAACGCACAAGCACGTTACTTAGCCAGTCACCCAGATTCCAAAATTCGTATTGAAGGCCATACTGATGAACGCGGTAGCCGTGAATACAATGTGGCTTTGGGCGAACGTCGTGCCAATGCTGTACGTGCTATTTTAGCTTCTAAGGGTATTAACGACTCTCAAATGGCCACCGTTAGCTATGGAGCTGAAAAGCCCGCAGATATGGGACATTCTGAAGCCGCTTATGCTGAAAATCGTAGAGCGGTTATTGTGTATGAAGCCGGCGGTCAATAATTAATGCAGATACAGGAACGTCCTATTTTGGTAAATCTTGCGCGAAAAAGGCTCGTCAAAATGCTCACATACCAATCAAGTATGCTGCGCTTTTTTCTCCCTTTTTCATTGCAACCTTTACTCAAACTAGAACGTTCTCTGTTATTTGGGGTGTGTTGTTGGATGAGTTTGGTTTTGGCCGATGATTTACCGATGGTAGAAACACGGACGGCGAGTCCGGCGTCTGCTCCGTCGTATTATTCAGAGATTCCAGCTGACGAGCCTGTGTCGTCGGTGAAAAGTCCGCCCACCACATTGTTGCAGTTTAATCAGCGATTAGAAGCGCTTCAAGAAGAGGTGCAGCAATTGCGCGGTACGGTAGAAGAGCTGCAAAATCAAGTACGACAATTAAATCAACGGCCTGTGGCCAGTCATTCCTTGCCTGTAGATGCGACATCTCAAGAAAAGCAATTGTACCAAACGGCTTCTCAACAATTGAAAGAAAAGCAATATGATGTGGCCAAAGTATCTTTAAAGAAATTAATTTCTGAGTATCCCATGGGGGAGTACACCGCTAACGGGTATTATTGGTTGGGTGAGGTATGTTTTATACAAGGAAATTTACAAGAAGCCTCTCAAGCCTTTTCTTCCGTGATTCAATCTTTTCCACAACATGCAAAAGTAGCTGACGCTCTATTAAAATTGGGCTATATTGCCTCTGCTGAAAATCATGCCTCCAAAGCCAAACAATATTTTGAACAAGTGGTTCGGCAATATCCCAGCTCTTCTGCGGCCAGATTGGCGGAAGCCAGATTGCAAGCCATGCGAAAATAATTATCACCCCAGCGTATTTTTTTGTCACCCCAGCGCCTCATTTGTCATGCCAGCGGAGGCTGGCATCCAGTCCTTTCATCAGCCCTCTTGCTTTTCTTTGTCACCCAGCGCCTCATTTGTCATGCCAGCGGAGGCTGGCATCCAGTCCTTCCTTGGCTAGCAGATACTCGCTCGGTTACCGCTTGTTCTTGGCCCCTAATAACGAATTTTTTCCAGATTTAGAAGGTTTTTCGTAAAACACTGGGGGTAAGGGTTAGAAGGGCCAGCGAACAAGGGTTATCCGACCGAGTTCTGCCAGCCTAACTAAAAAATGGCTTTCGCAAAGGGCTTTCTAGGTCACCTCAGCGTATTTTCTTGTCACCCCAGCGTATTTTCTTGTCACCCCAGCGGAGGCTGGGGTCCAGCCCCGCGGGCGAGGCACGCCTCGCCCCTACAAGACTGGATGCCAGCCTGTCCCCAGCCTACGCTGGGGCTAAAGGCTCGCAGCATGACAACGATGAGACCCCCAGCACACTTTTTTGTCACCTCAGCGGGGGGTTAATAAGGTGAATGCTTCTTCTTTATTTCTTCTGCTTCTTGGGCGCTTAAGACATCCACAGGCAGTTCCTTTAGCATGCTCTTCAAGTATTGAAAAAAAGAAGGATGCCGTGGGGGGGTTATGAGTTCTTTCTGTTCATGTTGAGGAGAATGGTGAGTGGTCATGCCGTGACTCCCGCTATACGTTAATAAGCCAGGGTATCGGCCAAAAATTACAAAACGTTATTTAAAATTTTCTGTCGTAAATCCGCCATTTTTTGTACCATAAAGGCCACATTGTGGAGGGAAGCCAGCGATTGGGCAATGGGCTCATGGGCTTTGAATAAATGGTGCAGATACGCGCGAGAAAAATTTACACAAGTATGGCAGGGGCATTTGGGGTCGATGGGGTTAAAATCTTGTTGAAAAGGGTGTCGCATAATTTTTAGAGGGCCTTCAGGCGTTAATAACACGCCATGACGAGCGGCTTTGGTTGGGTAAGAGCTGTCAAAGGTATCTACCCCAAAAGGGATGCATTTTTCTAATGTATTGATATCTCCAATGCCTAACAGATGATTGGGCTTATGAGCAGGCAATAGGGGGGTGGTGTGAGCCACCACTGCCAACAGTTCAGCTTGATTTTTGCCCAGGCTGCCTCCTATGGCATACCCATCAAAGGGTTCAGCCCCCAAAATGGCACAGCTTTGGGAGCTATCCCTCCATGGATAACCGCGTAGATTGCCTGTTCTTGGGGGTTGTTCAGATGGGTTTTAAGGGAGCGAAGCTCCCATCGATGGGTGCGTTCAAACGACTGCAACAGCGTTACTCGGTCCATATGGTATGGAGGTAGCTCATCTAAGGGAATGATAATATCTGCCCCAAAGTCCTTTTGGGCTAAAATAGAGCTTTCAGGCGTGAGCAACACTTTATCGCCATTACGATAAGACCGAAATAGTACGCCTTCCTCTGTAATCTTTAACACAGAACCATCTTGGCTTTTTTTGCCTTGGCTTTTAATTTCGTTGGCAACTCCTCCATACAGGAGACTAAACACCTGGAAACCTCCCGAATCGGTGATGATGGGTCCTTTTCGTTGAATAAAACGGTGTAGGCCACCGGCTGCCTTCACCACGGCAGGGCCAGGTTGTAACAATAGATGATAGGTGTTACAAAACATCAATTGCAGTCCAACCGCCTCAACTGTTTGGTTA
>JAHFQG010000048.1 GCA_023266415.1 Francisellaceae bacterium
GTGAACGATAAAGTACGCAACAGAGGCACAGACAGCCCAAATGTTGCTCTGGATTGTACATAGGCCAAATCTTGCTGGGCTTGTCCTTCGAGTAGTGCTTCAGCTTCTTGGCAATGCCTGGCAGCTCGGTTCAGGGCTGCTATCACGCCAGGATAATGGGTTTTTAGTAGGGGAAGTACTTGATGGCGGGCAAAATTTCGGCTGAAGGTGGTATCTTGGTTGGTTGGATCTTCCACCCATGTTAGGGCTTCCTGCGTGGCATAAGCGAGGATATCGGTGGAAGCCACTGAGAGTAAGGGCCTGCCCAAAAAACCATGACCGAGTGAACGCCAAGCGGCCATACCGCTTAATCCTTTGACGCCAGCGCCTTTACAGGCGCGATGAAGAAAAGTTTCTGCGTTATCTTGGGCGTGATGGGCAGTGAGGAGCCATTCTCCGGGTTGAAGATGATTTTGAAAAATTTGGTATCGTGCGGTGCGAGCCATGGTTTCGAGGCTGTATCCTGGCTTGGAAAGAAGGGTAACTGTCACCGCTTGGCAGGGGACAGATAACCGTTGGCAGGTTTGCAAGGCGGTTTGTTCAAACGAAGCCGCAGCCTCTTGTAATTGATGGTTGACATGAATGGCACGCAGGGGCACCGGAAAGGCGCAGGTGTGTAAGGCATGTAATAAGACAGTAGAATCTTTCCCGCCACTGAGGGCCACCACGAAGGCAGTGGGGGGGGTAGGAAGGGTGTGGATCCAGCGACGCAGGGTGGACAGAATCATAAGTTATTATTGGAGCGCCATGAGTCGTTCATAGCGTCGTTCTAGGAGGGTAGAGAGTGGTAAGCTTTCCAGATATTCGAGTGTATCAACTAAGGTATTTTGCAGGGTGGCTGCCATAATATCGATGTTACGGTGAGCACCGCCTAAGGGCTCAGGGATAATTTTATCAATCAAGCCAAGCGCTTTGAGTTTTTGGGGGACAATCCCCATAATTTCGGCGGCTTCGGGGGCTTTTTCAGCGCTCTTCCAGAGGATAGAGGCACAACCTTCGGGGGAAATGGTGGCGTAATAGCTGTATTGAAGTACCATGACGGTATCACCTACGCCAATCCCTAAGGCACCCCCAGAACAGCCTTCGCCAATCACCACACAAATAATGGGGGTTTTGAGTTGTGACATCAACCATAAATTGCGGGCAATGGCTTCGCTTTGGCCGCGCGCTTCAGCACCCACCCCCGGATAGGCGCCAGGTGTATCGATAAAAGTAATAATAGGTAGGTGGAATTTCTCAGCTTGTTCCATGAGGCGTTTGGCGCGACGGTAGCCTTCGGGGTGCATCATACCAAAATTGCGTTTTATTTTTTCTTTGGTGTCTCGTCCTTTTTGTTGACCAATAATCATGACAGGTTTCCCTAACAAGCGGGCAGTGCCAGCCACCAGGGCATTATCATCCGCAAAGGCTCTGTCGCCATGGAGTTCATCAAATTCAGTGAAAATGCGGTTAATGTAGTCGAGGGTATAGGGTCGGTCAGGGTGGCGAGCCATTTGGGCAATTTGCCAGTCGGTTAACTTTCTAAAAATAGATTCGGTGAGTTCTTCACTTTTAGCTTGCAAACGGGTGATTTCTTCGTTGAGGTTAACATCTGGATCGGCACCCACGAGTCGAAGGGCTTCGATTTTGCCTTCAAGTTCAGCGATGGGTTGTTCGAATGAGAGGAAGTTTTTAGCCATAAGGGAGCATTTTACCATAAGGATTGGGGTTATATATACACTTCAACTCTATACCCTCTCCCCGGGGAGGGCAGAAATAAGTCATAAAACTTTCAAAAAAAATAACTAGACAAGGTTAAAAACCGCATCGTACACTAGGGGCTTAAACTGCCTACTTCGAGATTATTTTTCATGCGCAATAGACACCTAGGTTTTTGCTGGCGGGGTTCATTGCATCCTGCGCCTCCCCATTCTTTCGATACGGATTTGGCTAACATTATGGTATGGTTTAATAAGATATTGCCATTGCCTTTATCTGAGATTGAGTTACTGGTTCAAGCCGAGCCCATTTCGCTGCCTCAGTTATTACTCAGTTCTGAGTCGGACATTTTGATCCCGATATTTTTATGTTTTTGGCTTGCACCTTCTTTAAAGACCCTACAAGATCCAAAAGTTGCTTTAGCGACATTACAAGAGGTGATTGATGCTTATGTGGAGAATCATTTTAAAAAATTACCCCCGGCAGAAGTATTAAGTCAGATACCTAAAATAGATTATGCGCTTTGGGTGAGTTATTTGTTGTTGACTCCGCCTAATGTGGGATCTTTCGCCAAACCAGTAATGGAGGATATTCAATCGGTTTTGCATCCGTTTCACCCTCACTCAAATACGTTATCTGGTATAGTGACGCATTTAACCCCCCTCCCCTTCCCAGAGTTAATTTTGGCCTTACAGACGTATGTTATATATCGCACATCCGTTCAAAAACAAGTCATTGAGCGGTATTACAAAAGTATTGTAAAACAGCTGATGGGTGAGTTATCTTTATTACTTATATATCGCAAAATCCAAAACCCTCCGCTTCCCCTCGACCAACTTGTCTCGAATACAACATTAAGGGCATTGTATGATCGATATCCGGATTATTTAACGCAGCAATACACTGTTTTTAACCATCGGCAATTAGCGCCTCTTTTTCATACTTTAGGCATCCTAGATGCCTTCTCTTTATCGCCGATTGAACTAACATTGTTGATTGTTTTTTTAGAGAATATTTTAAATAATTTTAACCAATTAATGGATGCTAGGTTAATTGTGGCCACAAAAGAGTTAGATTTCGGACTTTTTTATTTGGAACGTTATTGGCAGTATTTAGTGGATCAAGCTAATCTCCCTCTCACGCTGTATCATCAGTTGTCTTTCGCACGATTTAAAGCGGGTCAAGAGCCACAAACAGGGCTCAGAAAGTCAGACACAAAAAGTTTTATAACCGACCATATCCCCTTATTGATACGGTCCTTTTTTATCTCCAAAGCGCCTGCCGTTCAGAGTGATTATTTAAAAAAATGCTTTATTTTATGTCATTTTTTGGCCACTTTCTCAGAAGAGAGTCAGGAAGATGCCTATCAGAAAGTTTTATTACAATTAGAGGCAGAAGAGACAGACTGGGATAAGGTAAACATGACAGATCTATTCCCAAAGATTCTGCTTAAGCAAGCGGGGTTAGATCCAGATGCGCAAACAGATCAGCTTTTTGCTTTCACAATAGAGCATGCCATCACTGCCATTTTTCACAAAATGTGCTTTACGCCCATCCAGTGGGCTCAGATCCATGTACGGTGTTACCAGGTGGCCTTGAATCATCAAAAGCCCATTCCATTCCAGACACTTGTGTGGTTCAGGCAGGCTGCCTTGCAAGAAATAGCGCTCTCTCCCCAAAACCACTATGCTGCTTTAACCTGTCTTATTTTGCATTCTTTTAGTCCAAAAAATAGTGTGTCAGCTGACCTATTACACGATATGATTCGCCGTTGGGTCGGTTATGCCAAAAAGTTATCTTATTTACCGGGGTTATTGGTTGCCTTTCGTGATAAGGAAGATACCCCAATGGCGTCTTTGTGTGTTTTTCTGGACAACAATGCAAAATTTATTAAAATATATAACCCACATTCCCTTGCCCATAGGCTTTTGCAGGCATTAAAAGAATTTTGTCTAACTCATTTTACACAAAGCTCGTTGTCCGAGGCCGACAGGATATGTTACCTACAAGATACTCTAGAAAAACTTTACCAAACTCTCCCCATTCCTTCTGTTCTAATAGAACGAAAAATCTTCACGTTAAATCCTTTTGATGCCAACATTGAACCTTCAGAGATCCCCAGACATCTGCCGTCCATCCAATTTTCGCGCACACATCATCCTCATTTTCCAAAGGGATCTGAAAATCTTTTAACGCATCTGCTAGAAGATACGAACAAAACACCGCATAGGCGTGAGGCTACACGAAAAAGCACACAAAGTGCAGATTGTCCTTTTTAAGGCTTTTGATTGGGATGACCTAGCACCTAATGGCTTTGTTGCATGAATGGCCATGTTTTCACGTCATCCCGAGCGTAGCCCGTCATCCCGAGCGTAGCCCGTCATCCCGAGCGTAGCCCGTCATCCCGAGCGTAGCGAGGGATCTCCCTCTATGCCACTCTTAGGAGATCCCTCACAATGTTCGGGATGACGTGGAAACATGGCCATTCCTTTAAAACAAAAAAACCACTTTGTCTTCACCAAATTGCTTTTTTAGATCTCGAAGTAAAGCAACGCTGGGTTGTACATGCCAATTTTGTCCAAGTTTTAAAACTGACTTGCTCAAATCGTTATAATAGTCAACCCAAATGGGAGTTTCGCCTTTTTCATAAGCACTTAACACCGTTTTCAACGCATCCGCTAAGTTGCCTGAACTGGCATGTAGGGAAATTTTAATTGCTTTGGTGAATTTTTCTTGTGCTTCTTCGAGAGTATACACATTTTCTGCACGAATACGACATTGTCCGGTCATTTTATCAGAAGAAGTGGTGCCTTCCACCACCAACACAGTGTCTTTTTCTAACTTATGACGTACTTTATCAAGTAAGTCAGAAAACAACAAAAGTTCGATTCGAGCCGTTGTATCGTCCAAAGTGACAAACAGCATTTTATCCCCTTTTTTGGTGAACATGCTGCGCATGTCCAATAAAAGGCCTGCAATGACCACTTTTTGATCTACCTTAAGCCCTTTTAAAGGACCCGTAATAAAGGGCTGGCAGATATTTTCATATACCGTATAAGGATGCCCCGTCAAATACAATCCCAGGGTGGCTTTTTCACCTTGTAAGCGTTTCTCATCTGACCAAACGACCGGTTGTAAGACAGGGGTATTTTCTTCGGTGAACAAATCACGTTGTTTATGGGCTCTGTTACTGTTTTGTTGTTCAGCTGACTGTAAAGAAACCTCCAATGCACTCATAAGAGTACCGCGCTCTGTCTCAAATACATCCATTGCTCCGGATAAAATTAAACATTCTATTACCCGGCGATTTACTTTTCGGGTATCCACGGTTTGGCAAAAGTGCAAAAAACTTTGAAAAGTACCCACTTGTTTTCGGGCCTCTAGAATAGAATCGATGGCGGCCTCCCCTACCCCCTTGATGGCACCCAGCCCGTAGCCAATTTTATCAGATCCTATCACCCTGAAAAAATATTGAGACGTATTCACGTTGGGAGGCAAAACGGGGATGTTCATGTGCCCTGTTTCTTCTAACAAACGAACCACTTTATCGGTATGATTCATATCAGCAGATAATACGGCTGCCATAAAAGCAGTGGGATAATGGGCTTTTAGCCAAGCTGTTTGATAAGAGACCAAGGCGTATACCGCGGAGTGTGATTTATTAAACCCATATCCGGCAAATTTTTCCATTAAGTCGAAAATATGATTGGCTTGTGCAGGCTCTACGCCTCGCTCCAAGGCGCCTTTCGTAAAAATTTCACGTTGTTGAGCCATTTCTTCAGGTTTTTTTTTACCCATGGCGCGACGCAGCAAATCGGCGCTGCCCAGCGTATAGCCGGCCAAGACTTGGGCAAGCTGCATAACTTGTTCTTGGTATAAAATAACCCCATAAGTTGGTTTTAAAATGGCTTCGCAATCGGGATGGGGATAGGTGACAATGGAACGCCCGTGTTTTCGGTTGATAAAATCTTCCACCATACCCGATTGCAAGGGACCTGGTCGAAAAAGTGCCACCAATGCAATAATTTCTTCGAAGGCATCTGGCTTTAAACGACTAATCAGCTCTTTCATACCACGCGATTCTAATTGAAATACGGCGGTGGTGGTGCCTTTATTCAACAACGCAAAGGTTTTAGGGTCATTTAACGGAATTTTCGTGATATCAATGGGGGACAAACCAGGGTTTAATTGGTTGACATTTTTCACTGCCCAATCAATGATGGTCAAGGTTCGTAACCCTAAAAAGTCGAATTTGACCAATCCGATAGCTTCAACGTCGTCTTTATCGAATTGGGTGACAACACTCCCCCCTTCCAATTCGCGATAAACAGGCGTAAAACTGGTTAAATCGGCAGGAGCGATCACCACCCCTCCTGCATGTTTGCCCACATTACGCACCACGCCTTCCAATTTTAAGGCCAAATCAATTAAATTTTTGACCTCTTCTTCATCTTCATAACGTTGTTGTAATAAAGGTTCATCCGTCAAGGCTTTTTGCAAGGTCATGCCAATTTCAAACGGAATAAGCTTTGCAAGCTTGTCAACAAACCCATAAGGATGGCCTAACACACGTCCCACATCACGTACCACGGCTTTGGCGGCCATGGTCCCAAAGGTAACAATTTGAGACACACTGTGGCGACCGTATTTATCGGCCACATAGTCGATGACGCGATCACGGTTATCCATACAAAAATCGACGTCAAAGTCAGGCATAGAAATACGTTCAGGGTTCAGGAATCGCTCGAACAGGAGCTCGTAAGGGATGGGATCTAAATCGGTGATTTGTAGGGCATACGCCACCAAAGAGCCCGCTCCGCTACCTCGACCTGGCCCAACGGGTATCCCGTTGTCTTTGGCCCATTGGATAAAATCGGCCACAATCAGAAAATAACCCGCAAACCCGGTGCTCACAATCACTTTCAACTCTAAATGAAGTCGTTCCAGGTAACGTTCTTTTTTATCAGGGGTTAAAATTGGGGTATCTGCGAACCGTTTATCTAGGCCTTTTTCAGATAATTGTATTAAATAACGACCTTCATCCAGCCCTTCTGGGACTGGGAAAGTAGGTAAGACGGGGTGGCCCAGGGTGATGGGGAGGCTGCAGCGTTTAGCAATTTCAACCGTATTTTGGATCGCTTCGGGGATATCGTGGAAGAGCGCGGACATGGCCTCTGGTGATTTTAGATACTGTTCGGGGGTATAGGGGGTGTTTTTACGTTGTTCGAGGGTTTGGCCAGTTTGGACGCACACGCGGGCTTCGTGGGCTTCAAAGTCATCTGGGTGTAAAAAGCGCACTTGGTTGGTGGCTACCAAAGGACATTGGTGTGTGGCGGCTAGGGGCAATAGAGTTTGAATGTAGAGCTCTTCTTCCTGTCGCCCTAAGCGAGAAATTGTGAGATAAAAACGGTTGCCTAATATTGTCTGCCACTGTACTAATGCCTCTTCCGCCACATCCAGTTTTTGTTGAAACAGGGCCTCTCCCAATACGCTATCGGGGGTTAGTAAGATAATCAGCCCAGTTTGATACTGTAAGAAGGTTTCATAGGTTAATCTGGGAATAGGATCTCGATGCGGGGCCAGATAGCCACTGGAAATGAGGCGGGTTAAATTTTGGTATCCTGCTTTGTGTTGACAGAAGGCAATGAGCTTATTTATTTTGTCGCCTTCTTGGATCCAAAGTTCGGCCCCCACAAGGTACTTCAAGCCTTTGCTGGTAGCGGCTCGATACCCTTTCACCATGGCAAAGAGGTTACAGACATCGGTGATAGCGACCGCCGGAGCGAACTTCAGGGCATCCATAAGCGGCTCTAGCTGAATGAGGCTATCGACGAGGGAAAATTCACTGTGGAGATCAAGATGGACGAAGCTCATGGAAAAGTGCCTCAGCGGCTTTTTCGCCTGCGTTTTGCCGTAAGACAGTATGCCAAAAAGTACACTGTTTGACAAAGTCTTCGTCAGGGACTTGGGTGAGCAATCGGGTAAGGGGCTCTGTTAAAACTTCTGGGGTGGCGTTGTCTTGGATGTATTCGGGGATCCAGGCAGGATTTCCTGCCATATAAGCCAGGATATTGGGCAAACTCACATAAGGGATGCGTATTAGTTTTTTAGCTAACCAATATTGGAAAGAGCTCATTTTATAGGCTACCAGTTGGGGCGTTTTATACAGCATGGCTTCCAGCGAGGCAGTGCCTGAGGCCAGTAAGAGGGCTGTACTGGCCAGCATCACCGTGTGGGATTGGCCATTCACAAACTGGATATCAC
>JAHFQG010000049.1:0-1349 GCA_023266415.1 Francisellaceae bacterium
ACGTAACCGGGTGGGGCCATAAAATTCGTGATTGTCATTTTGGGGGCGCCAAGCTTCGTCTGGGGAGGTATCTTGGAACACCATGGGGGCATCGTTCATCAAGCTGGCGGGGGTATACCCTTGCTCAAAGGCAGCCAAATAAATAAAAGGTTTGAAGTTGGATCCGGGCTGACGAGCCGCTTGGGTGGCACGGTTAAATTTGCTGAGTTGGAAGTCAAATCCACCCACAATGGCTAAGATATCCCCATTATCGGGGCTTAAGGCCACGAGGGCGCCACTGACTTCAGGGATTTCAGCCAACTGATATTGGCCTGCTATTTTGCGCACATACACAATGTCACCCACGGTTAATACGGCACTGGCGCGTTCTAGATTTCGTTGTGCCCAGCGGATCCCTTCCCAAGGCAGTGTAATAGATTCATCTCGCACGGTTTTGGCGTCTGCACTGGTTTCACGGACGTTTGTGATCACCACAGGTTGAAGGGTTTGAAATCGAGGAATATTTTTGAGGGCGGTGTGGATATCTTCATGCAGTTCTAGGGTTCTGATGGGGCCTCGATACCCATGACGGGCATCGTAGTCGAGTAAAGCGGTTTGAACGGACGATTGAGCATACTTTTGAAGCCGAGCATCTACGGTGGTATACACTTCGAATCCGGAGGTATAGGCTTCATCGCCGAAGCGATCTACCAACTCGAGTCGGACCATTTCGGCCACAAAGGGGGCGGGTACATCAATAGCGCGGTCGTGGTAAGAGGCTTGGATGTCTTCTTGGTTGGCGAGAGCGCATTGGGCTTCGTTGATAAAGCCATCTAGTAGCATGCGAGAGAGCACATGGGCACGGCGTTTTTCAGCGGCTTTGGGGTTGTTGATGGGGTTAATGACGCTGGGCGCTTGGGGAAGGCCAGCAATCATGGCCATTTCGGCTAAGGTAAGCTCATGGACGGTTTTTCCGTAATAGACTTCAGCGGCAGCGGCCACACCATAAGCTCTTTTACCAAAATATACTTTATTGAGATAAAGTTCTAAAATCTTTTCTTTAGGCAGTTCTTGTTCAATTTTGAGGGCTAATAGAATTTCGTTTAGCTTGCGGGTAAATGTTTTATGTCGTGTGAGGAAGAAGTTACGCGCCACTTGCATGGTGATGGTGCTGCCGCCTTGCTCTTTGCTGCCACGAGCCACCAATACCATGGCGGCTCTTAGTAAACCGCGCAAATCAACCCCTTTATGTTCGTAGAATCGGCGATCTTCCGTGGCGATGAGGGCATACACCAGGGGTTTGGGGATATCTTCGATGGCTAAAGGGATGCGGCGTTTATCGCCGTACTCAGCGAGTAGAAAACCATCGC
>JAHFQG010000049.1:1359-7954 GCA_023266415.1 Francisellaceae bacterium
TATATTTTGAGGGGAACTTGGAGTTGAACGTCGGCGAGCATGTCGACAGAGGGGAGTTGCACGTATGTGACGAGGACCATACTGAGGGCGCCTAAGCCTAAAGCCAACGCACAGAGTCCTATTCTGGCAAAGTTAGTTAGTTTTCTCATAAAGAGTGAAACCCTCTCACTGGGATCTTCAGTGTATCATGGATAAGGGCTAATCTGGTATAATAGGCTCTGTGTATGATCACGGAAGTTTGAGGGGGCCTTATGCTATTTTACGGATTACTTAATTTATCTTTTACCGGATATGTGGTAGTTGTGCTGATTTTTACCCAAATTTCTATTGCCATGCAAACACTTTTTTTACATCGTTCACAGGCACATCGGGGGCTTACATTACACCCCGTTGTCAATCATTTTTTCCGATTTTGGATGTGGCTTACTACAGGTATTGTCACTAAGGCATGGGTAGCCATTCATCGAAAGCATCACGCCAAATGTGAAACCAGTGAAGATCCCCACAGCCCTCAAATTTTGGGGTTAGCCACAGTGTTTTTTCAAGGATCTGAGCTGTATCGTAAAGAGGCGGCCAACTTAGAAACATTGGCCCGTTATGGGGCAGGTACCCCCGACGATTGGATAGAGCAAAATGTCTATACCAAGTACCATTCTAAGGGTATCTTGCTCATGTTGCTCATCGATATTGTCTTGTTTGGGGTGCCGGGTATTATGGTTTGGGCTATTCAGATGGCTTGGTCTCCCTTGTTTGCGGCGGGTATTATCAATGGAATAGGGCATTTTTGGGGATATCGTAACTTTGACTGCCCGGATGCGGGTCGGAACATTGTACCTTGGGGCATCATTATTGGTGGGGAAGAGCTGCACAATAACCACCATGCTTATCCCACGTCGTCTAAATTGTCGATTAAGCCGTGGGAATTCGATATCGGTTGGCTGTATATTCGCATTTTGCAAACGTTTGGGCTGGCCCAGCCGACTCGGGTGGTACCTGTGGCACAATCAGAATCAGGTAAGACGGAAATGGATGGAGAAACCTTGGGGGCTCTTATTCAGAATCGAATTCATGTGATGGCGGAGTATACCAAACAGGTGCTGTTACCCACTTTCAAGGCCGCAATGCAAGAAGCGCGTCAAGAAGGAGCTGTAAAAGCTGAGAAAATGCTGAAACATGCACGGAACGTGCTGGTAAAAGAGGCTATCTCCGATACGTTAGGCAAACGCCACGTAGAGCATGCCCTCTCGCATAATGAATCTTTAGCCCAGGTGTATGACTTTAAAACTCGCCTTCAAGCTATTTGGGATCATACCACTGCCACCCAAAAAGAATTATTAGATGCACTGCACCAATGGTGCCAAGAAGCAGAAGCTACCGGTGAAAAAGCCCTGCGCAAATACAGTGATTATATCAAGGGCTATAAGCTGAAGAGGGCATAGGCTCTGGTTGGGGGATAATACAATTAACCGGACATACTACTTGACACTGCGGTACATCAAAATGTCCAATGCACTCGGTGCATAAGTCCGGATTAATCTCATAAATATCCACGCCTTGATAAATAGCCTGATTGGGGCACAACGGCTCGCACACATCACAATTAATACACTCTTCCGTTATTTTAAGAGACATGTTGGAACCTTTCTCGTAAGGCTTTCTGTACAGAAAGAGGTACAAAAGCAGAGATATCTCCCCCCAATTCGGCCACTTCTTTCACTAAAGAAGAAGATAGAAAAGAATATTGCTCAATGGGTGTCAGAAACAACGTTTCTACCCCAGGCATAAGGTGTCGATTCATTGCCGCTAACTGAAATTCATATTCAAAGTCAGATACCGCACGTAACCCACGCACCACAGCACACGCTTTTTTTTCCAAAACTAAGTCAGCCAACAAGCAATTAAATCCTAGAACAGACACCGAGGCCAAAGGTTTGGTTTCTGCTTCCACACACGCCAATCGCTCTTTTAAAGGCAATAACGGATTTTTTTTAGTATTATCCGCCACCGCCACAATTAGTGTGTCAAATAAATGAGCAGCGCGTGTAATTAAATCTAAATGCCCGTGCGTGATGGGATCGAATGTACCTGGAAAAATAGCAATTTTATTCATAGACATAAGCCTTTACTGTTTGTACCATCGCAGCCACAGATTCTAATGGTGTGTTAGGTAATAGCCCATGCCCCACATTCACAATATACCCTTGTGCCGGCGCAGTGGCTAATAACTGATAGGTTTCCGTGGCCGTCACCTCTGGGCCAGCTAATAACACACAGGGATCAAGGTTTCCCTGCAACGCCACCCGGTGCCCCACACGCGCATAAGCCTCTGGAAGAGGTAGGGTCCAATCTAACCCCAAAGCATGACACCCCGTGGTTGCCATGTCTTCTAACCATAACCCCCCCCCCTTAGTAAAAAGCGTTATCGGAATATGGGGCGCTTGCTCAGACACAGCTTGTACCAATGTTTTCATAGGCTGTAATGAAAAAGCACGGTAAAGCGGTGTGCTGAGCACGCTCCCCCATGTGTCAAAAATCATGAGGGCATCTGCCCCTGCTTGCACTTGCCCTAATAAATAAGCAATACTACTTTGAGTTATTTTGTGCAACAACAGATGAAGCACATCCGGGGCGGTATACGCCATTTTTTTTATAATATCAAACTGAACACTTTTCCCCCCCTCCACCATATAAGTGGCCACCGTCCACGGGCTGCCACAAAACCCAATGAGCGGCACCGTATTGTTTAACGCAACTTTGGTCTGCTCAATCGCTTTCATCACATAAGACAAAGCATCCGCATCCACCATAGGCAAAGCCACAATATCCGCTTGAGTGCGAACGGGATTCTGTATGCGCGGACCCTCTTGCTCAACAAAAGAAACCCCGACGCCCATCGCATCCGGTACCGTGAGAATGTCAGAAAAAATAATGGCAGCATCCAGCCCAAAGGTATCTACTGGCTGTAGCGTAACACAGGTCGCCCACGCTGGATTACGACATAACGCCATAAAAGAACCCGCTTTTTCTCGCAGTACCCGATAATCTGGCATATAACGACCCGCTTGACGCATCAACCAAATGGGCGGGCGGGGGGTGGGCTCTCGTCGTAACGCTTTGAGCAGTAAATCATTGTGCATATAAAGCATCCAGCACACTAAAAGCGGTTTCGATTTCTTTGTCTGTGACAGTGTCCACCAACTCACATTGGCCAATGTCAGACAGCAATACCCAGCGAAGGCCAGCTAAATTCCGTTTTTTATCTTGTTGAAGGTAAGGGTTCAGAGAGTCAAGCGTGGTAGGCAATAGGGTGGGTAATTGGAAGGTGTGTAAAAGTGTTTTGAGTCGCATGAAGGTGTCAGGCGGCACTTTCCCTTTTTGGATAGACAGGTGGATCACAACCAGCATGCCCAACGCCACGGCTTCCCCATGGCTCAGGGTGCAAGCGCTTTCTAATGCGTGAGCAACCGTGTGTCCAAAGTTCAGTAAGAGACGCTCTTGGGTGTCTCGTTCATCTACGCTCAATACGCGTAGCTTACATTGGCAACACCATTTAACCAACGTATGCAGTGTTTTTAAATCTCGGTTCAAAATGGCTTCTGCGTGGTTTTCCAAAAAGGCCAACAAATAACGATCAAACGCAAACCCGTATTTCACGGCTTCAGCCAGACCCGAATGAAAAATTTTGTCAGGTAGATGAGTTAAAAAAGAGGTATCCACAAATACCGCGGTGGGTTGGTGAATGGCACCAATTAAGTTTTTACCTAAAGGGTGATTCACTCCACATTTTCCCCCCAGACTGGCATCAATTTGGCTGAGCAGCGTGGTGGGGATGGTAATGAACCGAATGCCTCGCAAATAATTTGCGGCCACAAAGCCAGTTATATCGCTAACAACTCCGCCCCCCAGCGCAATTAACGTGGTGTGACGCGTGTGGCGCTTTTGGATCAACGCATCCCAAATGGCTTCCGCAGTGTGTACCGTTTTGCTAATTTCCCCGGCTGGTAGAACATAAGTGTCGATGGGGGTTGGGGTGAGTGCTTGAAAAAATTTAAGCCAACTTTCTAAATAAAGAGGGGCGACAGCGCTGTCGGTAACGATAAAAATAGGGGATTGAAGATAAGGCTCCCACACAGAAGCTTGCTGTAGATGATGCCCCACAATGAGAGGAATGTGCCCAGAGGAGAGAGGTTGCCAGAGTATTTCAGGCAGCCCCATTAGAGATCATGCTCCTCTAAGCGACGAATGATTTCTTGGGCCACCGTACGTACGGTGCGATCATCGGTAGATACCACCACATCTGCGATTTCTTCGTACAAAGGGCCTCGAATAACCATCAGGCTTTTCCATTCAGCTTCATTTTGACCAATTTCTTGGACTAAAGGGCGACGTTTATCACGCGATGTGCGATGGATTTGTTGCGCAATAGAGGTGTGTAAGTAAACCACGGTGCCACGAGCTGCTAGGTGTTGACGATTTTCAGAGGCGCAGATGGCGCCGCCTCCGGTGGCCAGAACTATGCCACTTTTCTGACTAAGTTCGTCAATCATCTGGATTTCTCGATCTCGAAACCCCTCTTCTCCCTCTACATCAAAAATCCAGGTGATATCAGCCCCGGCTCGCTCTTCAATCACCTGATCGCTGTCGAAAAACTCCAGCCGGAGATCGCGTGCCAATTGGCGGCCAATGGTACTTTTGCCTGCCCCCATAGGGCCTACTAAAAAGACATTCATGCTCCGTCTCATAAGGACTCTTCTGGTTATATGGCCACAAAAACAGGGTCATTATAGCATTGGGTGTACTGCCATACCAGCGTGCCTGACCTGCGGGCGAGGCGTGCCTCGCCCCTACAATTGGGGGAGTAGGGAGGGGGGGGTTGTTACCCCAGCGCAGGCTGGGGTCCAGTCTGTTGTCACCCCAGCGCAGGCTGGGGTCCAGTCTGTCGTCACCCCAGCGAAGGCTGGGGTCCAGTCTGTTGTCACCCCAGCGTAGGCTGGGGTCCAGTCTGTCGTCACCCCAGCGTAGGCTGGGGTCCAGTCTGTCGTCACCCCAGCGAAGGCTGGGGTCCAGTCTGTCGTCACCCCAGCGAAGGCTGGGGTCCAGTCTGTCGTCACCCCAGCGTAGGCTGGGGTCCAGTCTGTCGTCACTCCAGCGTAGGCTGGGGTCCAGTCTGTCGTCACCCCAGCGTAGGCTGGGGTCCAGTTTTCTGATTAAGCCCCGCGGGCGAGGCATGCCTCGCCCCTACAATTGGGAGGGCAGGGAGGGGGTGTATCTATTTTAAAAAAATTCAGATAAACTCCTCGCCCAGTATCATACTATAACAACAATAAAGATGCCGTCCCCCTTCGAAGATCCTTCCGAAAAAGCATTGTTTTATCAGCAACAAACCCAATACAAGCGATGGATGCAGTGGTTGGGGATAGGGTTTATAGGCGTTCTGGGCTTGTTGTATGGGCTGTGTACCCATCTGGAAAAACAGTTAAACATGTTGCAACAGCGCAATTCTTTGTTAGAAGAACAGCTTTTTTCCCATCCCCACCACGCTGAAGTGGCAGCGCAACAACGAGAAGCTGCCTTACAAGCTCGTTTGGGGGCTTTGTTGGCACCACAACGGTCATTTTTGCCTCTGATGCAGGCTTTATCACAAGCACGACCCCCAGGAGTATCATTAGAAACCATTTTTTGGGAGCCCGATTTAACCATTGTGATTGGTAAAACCCATAACCCACACACTATCACCCGGTTTATGAAACCTTTGGCGCCTTATGCTGTACAACTCCACGCCATTCAAACCCACACAGACACGGAGGGTGTTACTTTTGAATTGGAACTTAAACGTACTGTTTGAATGGCATTGGTCCCAGATTGGGGGGTGGTCTAGACAAGCGCAAGTTGGCTTGTGGATAGGGGCATGGGGTATTGCCTTTGGGTTGGGTTATCAAGGCAGCATTTTGCCATTGCAACAACACCTACAGCGGGCTCAAGAAGAGCACCAGGCTTTGTTGGATAAAAAAAACGCTTTAGAATTGTTAGATCCTATCGACAAAGCGCCTTCCGCTGTTGTGTTGCTGTTACCTTCCGAACTGCCCGGGCAACTTGCCCGCTTTGCATCGTTGGCTGAAAAACACGGGGTGTCAGTTAAAAAACTCAAAATGCAACCAGAAAGAATAGAAGAGACGTTGCACATTCAACCCTTAGACCTAGCTTTGATAGGTCCTTTCTCTGCGTTATTGGCTTTTATGGCCGACTGGTTGGCCACAGAGCCGGTGAGTACATTTCACAGCTTGCAGTTAACCCGTCAGGAAGATCGGATATTGTTGACGGGAGTGATGCAATGGTATTGGCGCGATGTATAGGCGTGTACTTGTCACCCCAGCGAAGGCTGGGGTCCAGTCTTTATTCCCCTCCCCCGCTTCGCGGGGGAGGGTTTAGGGAGGGGGTGTATCTGATAGCATTCAGCGTATGGATGACGCTTGCCCAGGCAGATTTATTAGGCCCTTTCGACGATCCCCCCGCTGCCACTCTCCAAACCCATTTTTTCCGCATTCAATATGCCAAGGCAACGGATTTAGCCCAGTTACTGAAAAACAAAGAGCAT
>JAHFQG010000153.1 GCA_023266415.1 Francisellaceae bacterium
TGGCCATTATTTCTACAGCCAACTCACTGCTCAGCGCACTGAGCTCCAACCTCGCCATGGACATTTGGCCCAAACACTCCTTGCAAACCAGTCGCTGGTTAACGTTGGGGGGAGGCGTATCCGCCATTGTGATCTCTTTGTCATTCCATAACATCGTTTCCTTGCTCATTATGTCGTACGAAGCCTCTATTTATCTCTTGTTTGCCCCCATCTTCTTCAGCATCTGCCTAAAACACCCCCCCCGTTGGTTGGCTGCCTGGAGCGTTGCTTGGGGCATTCTCTGCTTTGTGGCCAAATACGCGATGTGGGTCGACCCACAATGGGCATTGATTGGCTTTTTTGGGGGGAATGTAGTTTTGTGGATGCTTTACAAAATAAAGTCTTCCTAAAGTACTATCAAATGATTGTTTTTCTTTGGGGCGCTTTGTGCGCTCTCAGTTTTGCCCCTTTTCATCTCCCCTGGTTAAACGTGATTGGACTGGCTGGACTACTTTTTTCTCTTAAAAATGCTTCCCCTAAACAAGCTTTCTGGCGAGTGTTCAGCTTTGGTTTCGCTTTGTTTGGCATGGGGGTATCGTGGGTTTTTATCAGCATTTATCGGTATGGGGGTGCCCCATTGCCGCTCGCAGCGGTGCTTACCTTATTGTTCATTGTTTTTTTAAGCTTATTCTTGGCTCCCTTAGGTCCTTTATATCGCCTGTCTAAAATGCCCCCTTGGGTGACTTTTCCTGTTTTATGGGTGGGATTTGAAGGCTTACGTGCCTCTATTTTCACCGGGTTTCCTTGGTTGTTGATGGGCACAGCCCATGTTGAAAGTATACTGGGTCACTGGGCACCCCTGGGCGGTGTTTGGTTGGTTTCTTTTATAGTGGCTTTGTTGGCCAGTTTGATATCATTATCGCCTATGAAAGGGATAGGCATTGGCGTTCTGTTGGCCTGTAGTGCGGGATTATCGCAGGTTACTTGGGTGCATCCGTTGCCTAAAACCCAATCCGTCACGCTTATTCAACCTAATTTTACGCCGGATATGGCTTTAAACCCGGCCCATATTCACTCTATGATGCACACTCTGCAACAGATATCTGCTCCCTTTTTAGGACAGAATACCTGGATTATTTGGCCTGAGTCCGCGCTGCCAGTGCCTCTGCCGTATGCGGATAACTGGCTGCTGCAGCTGACCCAATCGAAGCCCAGTACGTTGTTTGTATCCGCGCCCTATTTTTATGAGATCCCCCCCCGTTACACAAACAGCGTTTGGATAGTCGGTACAAATAATCGCTATGAAAAACAACAGCTGGTTCCTTTTGGGGAATATGTTCCCTTTGAATCGCAACTACGTGGCCTCATTCATTTTTTTGATTTGCCGTTGTCACAATTTTCACGAGGTCAACATACCCAACCCCTTCAATATCACAGCTGGACCATTGGCACCAGCATTTGCTATGAAATGGCTTACCCGGGGCTGGTGGCCCAACAAGCCGCAGTGAGTGACATCTTGTTAAATGTGAGCAATGATGGGTGGTTTGGACACAGTCTAGGCCCCTATCAACATCTCCAAATGGCACAAATGCGAGCCAAAGAAACTGGCCGCATGGTGATTCGGGCAACCAATACAGGTTTAAGTGCCCTCATAGATGCAGAGGGGCATTTGGTTACAACCTTACCTTTAGGTGAAGTGGGTGCACTCACAGCAGAGGGACAAGCTTTTTCTGGCACCACGCCTTGGGTCTGGTTTATGGTACAATTCTCATCTGTCTTTCGAAAGAGTTAAGTTTTATGGCTGACTACAATCCCCAGTCCCTAGAACACGCCGTCCAGGCTCGTTGGGAAAAAGAAAAAGCCTTTGAGGTTCACCCAAATCCTAAAAAACCTAAGTACTACTGCCTAAGCATGCTTCCCTACCCCAGTGGCGCTCTGCATATGGGGCACGTCCGCAATTATACTTTAAGTGACGCCATTGCCCGCTTAAAGCGCATGCAAGGCTTTAACGTCCTCCATCCCTTTGGGTGGGATGCCTTTGGTTTGCCCGCTGAAAATGCGGCTATTCAACGTAATATTGCGCCTAGTGAGTGGACTTACAAAAACATTCATCACATGCGCCAACAACTTCAAAGTTTGGGCCTTTTTGCCGATTGGTCCCGTGAAGTCGCGACTTGTCACCCTGACTACTACTGTTGGGAACAATGGCTCTTTCTCAAAATGCTGGAAAAAGGCTTGGTGTATCGCAAAAATGCGATGGTAAATTGGGATCCGGTCGACCATACCGTTTTGGCCAACGAACAAGTGGTGGATGGCCGTGGTTGGCGTTCCGGAGCCTTGGTCGAACGCCGTGAAATCGCCCAATGGTTTTTTAAAATCACCGATTATGCCGAAGAATTATTGTCAGAACTGGATACATTACACTGGCCAAACGCCGTCAAAACCATGCAACGCAATTGGATTGGCCGCTCAGAAGGCATCCTGTTTTCAATGACCGTACAAGATGTCCCTGAAATATCCTTAAACATTTACACCACTGCCATGCATACCCTTATGGGGGTCACATTTATTGCTATTGCGCCAGAACATCCGTTGACGCACAAGGCCGCTCAGCAAGACGCCAAACTATCTCA
>JAHFQG010000154.1 GCA_023266415.1 Francisellaceae bacterium
ATAAACACTTGGGCAGGATAAGCGTTGAACCATAAAAATCCGACCCCTGCCCCCATCAAAGCGGCACCCACAACCACCAATTCTTCCACCCCTGCCACAAACGGGATATGAAAATAGTCGGCCAACCCTGGACAACTGGTGATATAGGCGAAGACAGATAACCCAGCCGCCGTTAAGATAACGGGCAATATGGCTAACCCATCTAGACCATCGGTTAAATTAACGGCATTCGAAGCCCCGACTATCACAAAATACCCCAAGAGGCCATATAACAGCATGCCCAGGGGAAGGCTGGCTCTAAAAAAAGGAATAAACAACGCGGTATATTCTGGCGAAAATAGATAAGCCACAATGGCCACCCCCAACACGGATTGAGCACAATATTTCCAACGCCCTGGAAGCCCCTTATTATTTTTTTGGATGACTTTTCGATAATCATCCAGCCACCCAATAAGACCAAATCCCACCAATGTAAACAGCAACACCCACACATATCGATTGTGCCAATTGGCCCAGAGAAGTGTGCTCACAGCGGTGGTAAACAACACTAAGGCGCCGCCCATAGTAGGAGTACCCCCTTTTTCATAATGGGATTTAGGGCCTACAGTTCGGACGTACTGTCCAATTTGTTTTTTGAGATACCAGCGTATCATTTTGGGACCCACCGCCAACGACAGTGCAAACGCAGTCGCAAGGCTGAAGAAAGCTCTGGGCATCAACGCATCAAACGGCATCATGGGACGCCTCCTTAAGAGACTGAATGGCATCGGCAACCACATCCATGGTCATAAACCGAGATCCTTTCACGAGACACACAATGGGCTCTGTGGATACCAGTCGGGGGATATTTTGAATGAGTTCAGCCTGAGTTTCGAAGTGTTCAGTGCCTTTTCCAAAGGCCAGACAAGCGGCTTTACTGAGAGATCCCACTCCATAAAACGCATCTATTCCGAGCGATTTGGCTTTTTGACCCATACTGGCATGTAAGTTTTCCTGTTCTTCGGGTTTGAGTTCCCCCATATCACCCATAAAGACTATTTTGCGCCCAGGATATTGGGCCAATACTTCGAGGGCAATAGCGAAGGTGGTTGGGCTGGCGTTGTAGGAGTCATCGATGAGGATACAGGTGGGAGATACTCTTTTGATTTGCAAACGGCGATCAGAAAAGGTGAGTCGGTTGAGGCGTTGTTGTATTTCGAGCAAGGATACGCCTTGGGTCCAAGCCAGTCCACTGGCGGCTACGGCATTTTGGATGTTATGCAAGCCGGGTAAAGGTAGGAAAATAGGGACCGTACCTAAGGGGGTAACGAGTTCGAAGGTGGACGAGTCGAACGCCAAAGCGATATTACGGGCATGAAAGTCGCTGCCTGTGTGACCAAACGTGATGATTTGGCAATGGGCGGCCATTTCTTTCCAGAGGGGAAAAAAAGGGTTGGCCTGATTGAGAAAAGCCTTGCTGCCCGATTTGAGTTTTTCGTATAACTCGCCTTTGGTTTGGGCAATGGCTTCTATCGAGCCAAATTTTTCAATGTGGCATGGGTTGACGGTTGTGATGAGTCCCACAGTAGGCTCTGCAATATTGGCCAAATAGGCAATTTCACCGGGAGCACAAGCCCCCATCTCCAACACAGCCACAGTATGGTGGGGTTTTAGAGTGCCCAACACCAACGGAAGGCCCCAATGACTGTTGAAATTTTTAATGGCCACCAAAGGGGTATGGGTGGGGGTTAGGAGGGCGGCGGTAAAATTTTTGACGGAAGTTTTGCCACTGCTGCCGGTGATGCCCAGGATGGGAATAGAAAATTGTTGGCGATGGGCGTGGGCTAATTTTCCTAAAGCCTCATCGGTGTTGTTGACCACCATTTGGGGCACTGGTACGTGGGGGATGAAACGTGTCACCACCAGCGCACTGGCTCCTTTTTGGAGCGCTTCTGGAATAAAATCATGCCCATCTCGTTTGTTTTGGATGGCCACAAAGCATTGTCCAGGCTGTAGGGTACGGGAATCGATGCTAAACCCTTGAAAGGGCACGGCTTTTCCCTGATACGCAATACCGGCGGCTTGTGCCAATCCAGATATCATACGGTTTCTCCCTGTAAAATACGTTGGACCACTTGGCGATCATCGAAAGGCCATTGTTGACCGCGAATGATTTGATGGGTTTCATGGCCTCGACCTGCAATTAAAACAATATCGTCGGGTGTGGCGTGTGTTAAAGCATATTGAATGGCTTGTGCTCGGTTGACCAATACTGTCACGGGAGTACTGATATTTTGCAAGCCAACTTGCATTTCTCGAATAATTTGCTCGGGTTCTTCATCTCGTGGGTTATCGGACGTTAAAATAAGATGATGGGCCCTGGCACCTATTTGAGCCATAAGAGGCCGCTTCAATTTGTCGCGATTTCCCCCACAGCCGACCACACACCATAAATGCCGTTTGGCCAATGGTTTTAACGCCGCAATTACTTGTTCCAGGGCGCCTGGTTTGTGGGCATAATCGACCACCACCCTGGGTTGATGGGGCGCACTGGGGCATATTTCCAGGCGACCTGGAATGGGTGTGAGGGTGGGTAATAAGGTTTCAAGCGTAGAAATGG
>JAHFQG010000050.1:0-1075 GCA_023266415.1 Francisellaceae bacterium
CCTACACATACAAAGAATGTTCCACGTGGAACATTACAGTCGCATTGGCATGACGATATAGCGGCTATGCTCAAAATCCCCCAACTCTTCGAATAGCACACTCGCGTTGGGATCTGAAAAGCTCATTTTTATTTCAACAGCTTCAACAATATTCAGATATTCAATGATATAACTAATATTGAACCCGATTTCTAAGGGAGGGCCCTCGTAGGAGATTTCCAGCTCTACTTCAGCCTCATCTTTGTCTTGGTTAGAGGCTAGGATTTTGAGGGTGTTTTGCGAAAAGAAGAGGCCAGCCCCTCGAAAACGGTCAGAAAACAACACAGCAGCCCGCATCAAGGCTTCTTTTAAGATCTCTCGAGACGCGATGGCTTGAAATTCGGTTTTTTGAGGTAAAACCTGTAAATAGTTAGGAAATTTTCCATCGATGAGCTTACTGGTAAACCGATAATGTTGCGTTGCAACCTGAAAATGGTGTGGGCTAAGAGAAAGCATCACATCCGAACCTAATTCTAACAGTAGGCGATTTAATTCTAACACCGCTTTTCGGGGTAAAATAACACTTTGTCGAGCTGAAATATTCAGCTGAACGGGTAGCCATAACGTTGCCAATCGGTGTCCATCGGTGGCCACCGCACGGATCCCTTCTGAATCAAAAACAAACAAAAGTCCATTGAGGTAATATCGCACATCTTGCTGTGCCATGGCAAAACTGACTTGTTCTAACAATTGTTGCAAAATGGATTTTGGTACGGAAAATTCGGTATTTTGCGCATTATTAGGGGATATCGGAAACATTTCTTGTGATAGGGTTGCCAACGCAAAACGGCTTCGATTAGAGAGTAAAATAATTTTATGCGCATCTCGATGTATTTCTAAAAAAGCACCTTCAGGTAATGCACGGCAAATATCCATGAGTTTTCTGGCAGGAATACTGGCTTCCCCCGGCAGAACAGGCTCTTCTGAAACCAAGGCTATTTCCGCTACCCAAGTCATTTCTAAATCAGTGGCCGTAAGGGAAAGTGTGCGTTTATCTTCCAACACTTTTAATTGGATGTGGGACAAAATAAGCATA
>JAHFQG010000050.1:1085-3534 GCA_023266415.1 Francisellaceae bacterium
TTTCTACAATACCAATAATGAGTTGAAGTGGTTTTAAAAGGAGCTCCCTCTGTATTTTAAACCACATAATGTCCTATTCCATTCATTACAATAATGTCTTATCTTATCATATCCGCGAAAAATTATGCCCCTTCTACCTCCCTCAAATTGTCACCCCGTGAGCCCTGCGGGCGAGGCACGCCTCGCCCCTACAAGATTGGATGCTCTAATGAGCCCTGCGGGCGGGGCTGCCTCGCCCCTACTAATGAGATAAAATGCGCATTAAATTATTAAAATCTTCCGCAATATCCGGATCGGTCGTTAGCATGGTTTTAATGGTACGGCAAGCATGAAGCACGGTGGTGTGATCTCGGCCCCCAAAAGCTTCTCCAATTTCTGGCAAGCTGTGTTGGGTCAATTCTTTACACAAGGACATGGCCACTTGTCGTGGTCTGGCAATAGAACGGTTGCGCCGTTTGGACGTTAGATCGGATCCTTTAATTTTGTAATATTCAGCGGTGGTTTTAAGGATGTTGTCGATGGACACCAATTTAGCTTGGAGCGCTAACACATCTTTTAAGGCTTCTTGCACAAAATCGAGCGTGATGGCCTGCCCCGTAAATTGAGCATTGGCTATCACACGTTTTAAAGCCCCCTCGAGCTCGCGCACGTTGGAACGGATCCGCTTGGCAATGAAAAAGGCCACTTCTGGGGGTAAAGTAATTCGGCATAGCTCTGCCTTGCTCATCAAAATAGCAACTCGAGTTTCTAACTCAGGTGGTTCAATGGCCACCGTCAGTCCAGAGCCAAAACGAGATTTTAGACGTTCTTCCAGGCCTTGGATTTCCTTGGGGTAGCGATCAGATGTCAAAATAACTTGCTGTCCACCTTCCAACAAAGCATTGAAGGTATGAAAAAACTCTTCCTGGGAGCGCTCTTTACCCGCAAAGAACTGAATATCGTCAATCAACAGGGCATCTACTGAACGATAGAAGCGTTTAAAGTCGTTGATGGTGTTGGACTGAAGAGCTTTGACCATATCCGCCACAAAACGTTCGGAATGTAGGTAAATAACTTTGGCAGAAGGTTTGTTGCGGAGGATGCCATTGCCAATGGCGTGCATTAAATGGGTTTTGCCCAAGCCCACACCACCGTAGAAAAAGAGAGGGTTATAGGCCCCGCCAGGATTTTGGGACACCTGCTTGGAAGCCGCCTCTGCAAGTTGGTTAGATTTCCCAACCACAAAGGTGTCAAAAGTGAAATTAACGTTAAGATTGTTGGCATGTAAGGGAGGAGAGGCTTTTACGGTGCCTAAGAGCGCTTCTGAATCGCTGAGGGTATCTGCCTCTAGGGTTGCCCCTATTTCTAGCTTACCGTGCGTTAAGGGCCCTTCTCTGTGGGTATGGCGCAGTGGTTCAACCGCCCCCACCCCCAAAACGAGATTAAACGGCTTTCCTTGATTCAATTCGGTGAGTGTTCTTTTGATTTTGTCGAGATATTCAGCGGTTAAGCCATCCAAGACGTACTGGTTTGGCGCGAATAAAGTCAGTTGCCCATCTGTAATTTCTGCTTGCAATGGACTAATCCATTGCGTATATCCTGCTTGAGCATCTGGATTGGGGTCTTGTTTGAGTTGTGCAACGCACTGTCTCCAAAGTGTCAAGTCCACGGCCATCTCTGCTCCTGATGGTGTTGATAACGGGTTGATTTACTGTGTTTTCTTTGTGGAAAAAAGGGCTTGTTATCCCCAATCAGTCCAATGAGCTTAAAGCATTCACAGGATATCCACAAGATATCGGGGCTTTGTACACATGGTTGTTGAAGAGACTGAACGCACACCATCCTGACGATCTTTTCAGTTATCCACAGAAAGATGACAGTGTAACATTAATAATCAGTTCGTATCAGATCTATTTTATTTTTATTGTTGTAAGTTAGTTTGTTGTCGAAACGAAGGCATTAAGGAATTAGACTGGACCCCAGCCTACGCTGGGGTGACACGCTCTGTCATTCCAGCAAAAGCTGATATCCAGTCCAAGAAAAGGAACTAGACTGGACCCCAGCCTACGCTGGGGTGACACGCTCTGTCATACCAGCGAAAGCTGGTATCCAGTCCAAGAAAAGGAATTAGACTGGACCCCAGCCTACGCTGGGGTGACACGCTCTGTCATTCCAGCAAAAGCTGATATCCAGTCCAAGAAAAGGAATTAGACTGGACCCCAGCCTACGCTGGGGTGACACGTTCTGTCATACCAGCGAAAGCTGGTATCCAGTCCAAGAAAAAGAACCCTGTGAATACTTTATGTATTCACGGGTGGATAGCCTGTGTATATCCCCGGGGATACAGGGGGGAGACAAAGTTATCCACAGTCCTCCCCAGCTTACACACACCCTCCCCACAAGCTTAAAAAGCTTGTATGTTATTGATTTTTAAAGGAAAAAAACACTTATCCCTTTAAAAGCCCCACCT
>JAHFQG010000050.1:3544-7876 GCA_023266415.1 Francisellaceae bacterium
TAAAAGATCTTATTCAAAAATATATCTAAATAATGATCTCTTGATCTTTAGATAGTTTTCCCCTATATTGGCTCTCCAATTCGGTCAACCCTTCGTTTTTCCACTTAGAGTGAAGTTATGAAACGTACTTTCCAACCCAGTAATCTGAAAAGAGCCAGAACCCATGGATTTCGTGCCCGTATGAGTACCAAAGGAGGGCGGCTGGTTTTAAAGCGCCGTCGTCAAAAAGGACGCAAACGCCTTATTGTTAAGTTCTACAAGTAACTTTCGTGATATTAAAAATGTCCGTTGGTCTTTTTTCAGCCCAATATCGATTGCAAACCAAGGCGGAGTTTTCCGCCGTGTTTGAGCGTGCGCAGAAAAGACATGGGCGGTTCTTTACCCTTTTTTTTCGTCCTAATTTAGGTGAACGACCTAGATTGGGAGTGGCGGTGGCCAAACGGTTTTTTAAACGAGCGCATGATCGAAATTTGTATAAGCGGTTGGTTCGGGAAAACTTCCGGATAAACAAAGCGTTACTGAATGGATTAGATGTGGTGGTGGTGGTTAAGAAAGAGGCGGACACGTGCACCAATCAAGAATTTTCAATGGCCCTACAAAAGGCTTGGCAGCCTTAATTCATTTTTACCGATATTGCTTTAGTCCATGGATGGGGTGGCACTGTCGGTTTGAACCCACGTGTTCTGCCTATGCGCTTCAAGCCTTGGAACGGTATGGGGCGGGGAAAGGGGTTTGGCTCACGGTGAAAAGAGTCTGTCGGTGTCATCCTTGGCACCCCGGGGGTGTTGATCCCGTATTGTAGAGGAAGAAACCTATGACCGATCGCAATCGAATTAAAACATTTTTATGGATAGCCTTGTTTTTCTTAAGTTTATCCTTATATGGATATTGGGAAAAAGAGCATACTTCTGTTCCGGTTCAGAAGCCCGTAGCTGATATTTCTGAGGTGCCAACGATTGTTTTTGGGCATCAGCCTATTATTCAAGAAAGTGATTTCCATCCTGTTTCGTCTATGGTCACGGTTGAAACAGATACTTTTAAAGCCAAAATAGATTTGAAGGGCGGCGATTTGGTGTATACCGAATTAAAGAAGTATGCGAGCCAAGCGCGATCGGATGTTGGGGTGGTTTTACTTGATAATATCCCTGAGCGTTATTCGGTAGCACAAAGTGGCTTGATAGGGGTCAGCCGGGTTGATTCTTCCCAAGATGGAAGGGTTGTTTTTAAAAGTCCCCAATCTACGTATGTGTTGCAATCGGATAAATTGGAAATTCCTTTATCCTGGAACTCTCCTGATGGCATTAAAATTCACAAAACGTATACTTTCTGGCCGGGAAAGTATTTGGTAGATGTGGCTTATCGCGTTCAAAATCAATCCAAACAAGATTGGATCGGACATTTTTACGGACAAATAGTTCAAAAACCAGAAATAAGAAGTTCCAGTTGGGGGATGCAAACCTATTATGGAGGGGCTGTTTATACCCCTAAAAAACCATACAAACAGATTTCTTTCGATAAAATGAGAGAAAAGCCTTTCGAGCAAGATATTACGGGTGGATGGGCGGCCATTGCGCAGCATTATTTTTTAACCGCGTGGGTTTTTCCGGTTCATGAAGAATTTAAATATTTTGCCAAAGGAGTGACAAAGGGCCGCATTTCTATTGGAGCCGTTGGGGATGCGGTGTTAATAAAACCGGGTGAAGAAAAAAGCTTGAATGCCTCTTTGTATATTGGGCCTGAAGATGCAAGCGTGTTAAAAACTATATCTCCCGGTTTGGATTTAACGGTAGATTATGGATTTTTATGGCCTATTTCGAAGTTTTTGTTTTGGGTAATGAAACAACTTTACAGTCTGATTGGAAATTGGGGTTGGGTTATTATTGCTATCACGGTTATAATTAAATTATCTTTTTATAAATTATCGGCATCCAGTTATCATTCGATGGGTAAAATGCGGAAAATTCAACCGCGTTTATCTATTATAAAAGAACGATGTGGGGATGATAAACAACGTTTTTCTCAAGAAATGATTGAATTATATCGCAGTGAAAAGGTTAATCCGTTAGGTGGATGTTTCCCGATTTTAATTCAAATTCCTGTTTTTATTGCTTTATATTATGTTTTATTGGAAAACGTCGAATTTAGGCATGCCCCATTTATGTTTTGGGTTCAAGACTTATCAAGTAAAGATCCATTTTATGTGCTTCCCCTTCTTATGGGGGTGACCATGATTATCCAGCAAAAGCTGAGTCCCCCTCCGCCCGACCCCATTCAAGCCAAAGTCATGATGCTCATGCCTGTTTTATTTACAGTGCTGTTCTTGCAGTTCCCAGCTGGGCTCACCTTGTATTGGTTTGTGAATAACTTATTGTCGATTACTCAGCAATGGGTCATTTTAAAGCGACTGGATTAGGGTATGACTGCGCCAGACACTATTGTGGCGGTTTCGACCCCTCCAGGAAAAGGAGGGGTAGGGATAGTTCGTGTATCTGGTCCAAAAATACCTGGCCTATTACCCATTCTTTTCAAAAAAAAACGTTTTTTGCCCCGTCAAGCTTCCTTTTGTTCCTTTTATGGGAAGGAGGGAGTTTTAGATAAGGGGTTGGTTTTGTTTTTCCCTGCTCCTCATTCGTTTACGGGGGAGTCGGTGTTGGAATTTCATGGGCATGGTAATCCGGTTATTCAAGAGGCTTTGTTATCTGAAGTGTTATCCCATGGCGTTCGCTTGGCGGAGCCTGGGGAATTTTCCAAAAGAAGCTATTTAAATGACAAAATTGATTTAACCCAAGCGGAAGCAGTGGCCGATCTCATTCATGCCACTACCTTGCGAGCAGCCAAAATGGCTTTACGCTCTTTGTCTGGTGTTTTTTCCGATAAAATTTCTCAAATAGCGCAAGAATTACTTAAATTACGAATATACGTTGAGGCTGCCATCGATTTTTCAGACGAAGAAATCGATTTTTTAGGCGATACCGCATTATTCACGCAATTGGCCTCTTTGGAAGCTGCTTTAATCTCCATAATGGCACAAGCCCATCAAGGCTGTCGAGTTCAAGAAGGGCTTAGGGTAGCCATTGTGGGAGCCCCTAATGCGGGGAAATCCAGTTTGTTTAACGCGTTGGTGCAACAGGATGCGGCGATTGTCACAAATATTCCTGGAACAACCCGTGATGTCTTAAAAGAAACCTTGTTTGTTCAAGGTATCCCCTTGCATCTTATGGATACCGCAGGACTTCGCGAAACCAGTGATGTGGTAGAGCGCTTAGGGGTTGGAAAATCTTATCAAACCATAGAACAATCCGATATTGTGCTGTGGGTGGTGGATGAAAAAACAAAGACAGTGTTACCCCCATCGAATGTAAAGAACTGGACGGTGCTTAACAAAGCCGATGAAACCCAAAAACCGGTGGGGCAGGTGAGTGAACGATGTTTTCGACTGTCGGCCAAAACTGGAGCAGGGTTATCGGTATTAAAGGAGGCGTTGGTGTCGGGCTATATACAAACCTCGGAAGAAGAGGGAGGCTTTACGGCTCGAAAACGGCACGTTGAGGCCTTAAAAGCGGCTTTGGAGGCTATACAAGAAGCCAGGCGACAATTGCGAGATCACCATGCTCTAGAATTAGCGGCAGAAGATTTAAAACGAGCGCATCAGTTTTTGGGCGACATTACAGGGCGAGTAACGAGCGATGCGCTACTGGGTGAGATTTTTTCTTCTTTTTGTATTGGAAAATGATGATGAATACCCATCGATTTGATGTCATTATTATTGGAGGCGGGCATGCAGGGGTAGAAGCTGCTCTTGCGAGCGCTCGTATGGGGTGTCGGACCCTATTATTGACCCAAAACATTGAAACATTGGGACAAATGTCGTGCAATCCAGCCATTGGAGGGATAGGTAAGGGGCATTTGGTGAAAGAAATAGATGCCTTGGGGGGGGGTATGGGTCGTGCGGCGGACGCGGCGGGTATTCAGTGGCGTATTTTGAACGCCAGCAAAGGACCGGCGGTGCAAGCGACGCGGGCACAGGCCGATCGGGTGTTATACAAACAAGCCATTCGACACGCTTTAGAAAATCAACCAAACTTGTGGATTTTTCAACAAGAGGTGGTCGATTTTATGGTTTCCCAAGAAACCGTGGTGGGGGTTAAAACCCATTTGGGGTTGGTTTTTTATGGCACCTCTATTGTTCTGACCGCGGGTACTTTTTTGGCGGGTAAAATCCATGTGGGGATGACGAAATCTGCTGGGGGTCGCATGGGCTGTCAGCCTTCACAAGTCCTGTCAGAGGCGTTAAAAGATTTACCTTTCAAAATAGGGCGGCTAAAAACTGGG
>JAHFQG010000155.1 GCA_023266415.1 Francisellaceae bacterium
AGTGTTAAATGCTATAGAAGGGTTACTGCGAAAAGAATATTGTTGGGATAAAAAACGACTGTTATCTTACCTAATCCCTCAGTTTTCCGCCTACCCAGCGCCCCAATTGGCTACTTGGATTGACTTATTTTTCACTCTGTGGCAAAAAAATCAGTGGAAACGCGAACGCTTCGCCCCCGGCTTTCACATCGATACCTACAGCCTCGACCCTAAAAGCGATTGCCGACTCCCCATTTTTTTTGAGAATTTATGATCTGTTCTGTCATGCTATACATCAGTGTCACCCCAGCGCAGGGGGTAGGGTCCAGTCTTATATATTCGGACTGGATGCCAGCCTTCGCTGGCATGACCATTTGTAATGCAGGCTGGGGTCCAGTCCAAATATTTTAAAGGCCAATATTAAAGTGAAAATAACAACACGTATGGTCAAAGACTCTCTCTACCACCAACTCTTGTCTCAAAACCATTCCCCCTTGGTCGCTCGCATTTTGGCCGCCCGACTGCCTGACAACGAACCCCTCGATCCCCTCATCACCCCCCAATTGTCTTATCTGACTCCCCCTGCCTTATTAAAAGATATGGACAAAGCAGTCAATCGTTTGGTACAAGCATTGATTCAGGGTGAATCCATTGGCCTCGAAACCGACCACGATTGTGATGGCCAAACGGCCCATGCCGTTCTTTACACAGCCCTGAGATCCGATTTTCACCATCCAGAAAACAAAATCCTTTCATTTATTGGTCACCGGTTAGAAGAGGGCTATGGCCTTTCACCGGCTCTGGCAACTCGTATCTTGGAAAAACGCCCCACCTTAGTTATTACAGCCGATAATGGCTCTTCCGATGAAGCCCAAATCGCCCTTCTGAAAGCAGAAGGTATTGACGTGATAGTCACCGATCACCATGAAATTCCAAGCAGTGGCATTCCCCCCAGTGCCCACGCGGTTATTAACCCCTCTCGTCCTGACTGCCCTTACCCTGATAAGGCCATTGCAGGTTGTATGGTGGCTTGGCTCTTCATGACGATGGTGCGTCAAAAGCTGATTTCCCTGGGGCGATTGCCTCCCACGGCACCTTCTTTGGCCCCTTTGCTCGACTTTGTGGCTGTAGGCACGGTGGCTGATTGTGTGAGTCTAGCTTCTTCCGCCAATAACCGTGCTGTGGTGCGTTATGGCATGCGGCTTATTGCCCAACAAATTCGGCCCTGCTGGCGCGCGGTTCAACCCTTTTTGTCCGATCCCTTTTCGTCTGAAGATTTGGGTTTTGTGATAGGTCCGCTGCTGAACAGTGATGGGCGCCTGTCTGATGCTCTCACGTCGGTTAGTTTTTTATTGGCCAAAACCGATGAAGAATCAGAAGCTTGGGTGGTATTTTTACGAAGCCAAAATGAACGTCGTAAAAAAATTCAGCAAACACTCACGCAACAGGCTACTCTGGAGGCCAGAGTGTGGGTGGAAAAAGGGTATCATAGTATATGTATTTTGTTAGAAGATGGACATTCGGGGGTACATGGCATTTCAGCCAGCCGACTAAAGGATATATTTGGTCGACCCACCGTCTTATTTTCCCCTAAACAAAATCACCCCACCTGGATAACCGGCTCAGCGCGCTCAATCGATGGGTTTCACATCCGTCAAGCATTTGAAAAAGCTGCGAAACATATTACGGGCGTGATTGGATTTGGGGGGCATAAAGGCGCAGCAGGTATTACCTTGGAGCGAGATGCTTTGCCTGCTTTTCGAGACGCCTTTGAAGCGGTGGCGGCTGAACAACTCAGTGATTGGGCATTGGGTCCCGTCACTTGGACCGATGGGGAGCTGCCCTTTGAGTACCATACTTTATCCGATATGACGGCCTTGCATGCTCAATTAGAGCCCTTTGGTCGTGCTTTTGAGCCTCCCACCTTCGAGATGACGGGGGTGGTACAACGCTTACAACCCGTAGGCGATGGCACCCATGGCAGACTTACCCTGCAAGGCGCTTTTCTCATCACCGCCATTTGGTTTAATCTGCGTGAAAAATCCACCGATCCCCTGCCCGTTACCCCAGGGCAACCGGTGCATGTGGCTTATCGGGTGAAAAGCCGTACCTTTCAGGGTATAAAACGGTTAGAATACCAGGTTGTTGCACTCATGGGCGGGTAGGACTAAATCATGGAAATAAACGCACTGTACAATCAACACACTAACCTTCAATCCCGCGTCACGGCCCTTTGGGGGTATCTTTGACGTTGAGGCCAAACGCGAATCTTTGCAAGAAATCCAACTAAGTCTAGAAAGTAGTGATGTTTGGTCTCAGCCTGACAAAGCCCAACAGTTAGGGAAAGAACGTACCCAACTGGAGCGGGTGGTATGGGCGTTAGATGCCATTCAACAAACCTTAAAAGAGATGGCTGAATTACTGCCTATTGCGGCCGAAGAGCAAGATAACGCCGCCCTGCAAGACATTGACAACACCCTGCAAGATATCGAAGCAAAAGTCGCTCGTTTAGAATTTCAACGTATGTTTCGAGGCGAATTAGACGCCAACGACGCTTATTTAGACATCCAAGCTGGCTCCGGCGGTACAGAAGCCCAAGATT
>JAHFQG010000156.1 GCA_023266415.1 Francisellaceae bacterium
ATTACCTTGCCAAGCGTGATGCAGACTGGATGGCGCCCCTATATACAGCCCTAGGCCTGACTGTAGGCGTGGTCGTCCCCAACCAAAGTCGTGCAGAAAAACTAACGGCCTATCGCTCAGATGTGGTGTATGCCACCAACAACGAACTGGGGTTTGATTATCTACGTGACCGAATGGCGTATCGCGCTGAAGATCAAGTTCAAGGTCAGTTGGTGTTTGCCATTGTGGACGAAGTGGACTCCATTCTTATCGACGAATCCCGTACCCCCCTCATTATTTCAGGTGCTGCCGAAAACAGCTCTGAGCTCTATTTGCGCATGAACGATGACGTCATTCCTCAATTAATCGCCACCGTCGATTACACGTTGGATGAAAAATCCAAGCAGGCTTTCCTCACTGAAGAAGGTCATCAGAAAGTTGAACAACTATTGTCGCAAATGGGATTGCTGCACGGCAGCAATTTGTATGATCCACATAACATCAACTTGATGCATCATCTCAACGCTGCCCTCCGTGCCCACACCCTCTTCAAAAAAGACGTTGATTACCTGGTTTCCAATGATCAAATTATTATTGTGGATGAACACACAGGTCGTGCCATGATAGGCCGACGTTGGTCCGATGGCCTCCATCAAGCCATGGAAGCCAAAGAGAAGGTATCTATTCAACAAGAAAATCAGACACTGGCTTCTATTACCTTCCAAAATTTCTTTCGACTGTATTCAAAATTGGCGGGTATGACAGGCACCGCTGACACGGAAGCCTTTGAATTTCATCACATTTATGGTTTAGAAGTGGTGGTTATGCCCACCAACAAACCTTGCCAACGTTTGAATAAATCAGATCAAATTTATCTGACCCAAGCTGAAAAATTTGAAGCCATCTTAGCAGCCATTGAAGATTGCCAAAAACGCGGGCAACCCACGTTAGTGGGCACCATTTCCATCGAAGCGTCCGAACATTTGTCGCAATTGCTGCATAAACGCCATATTGCTCACAATGTGTTAAATGCTAAATATCATGAGCAAGAAGCTCGTATTGTGGCAGAAGCTGGGCGACCTGGGGCTGTGACCATCGCCACCAACATGGCTGGCCGAGGAACGGATATCGTCTTAGGGGGCTCTCGCGAGCCTGGACCAGATCTAATGGCCTGGCAAGCCAGGCACGATGCGGTTATAGCCGTGGGGGGCCTCCATATTATTGGTACTGAACGCCATGAATCCCGCCGGATCGACAATCAACTCCGAGGGCGTTCGGGTCGTCAGGGAGATCCGGGTTCTTCTCTCTTTTTTCTCTCCCTCGAAGACAATCTTATGCGTATTTTTGCCTCCGACAAAATGTCTGGCATTATGCGTAAACTGGGTGTAAAAACCAATGAAGCCATTACTCACCCGTGGGTAACCAAGGCCATTGAAAATGCTCAACGCAAAGTGGAAGGTCATCATTTTGACATTCGAAAACAATTACTCCAATATGACGATGTGGCCAATGAGCAACGCAAAGCCATTTATGAAGAACGGGATGTCTTGTTGCGTGCGAAAGATGTGTCGCACAGTATTGAAAATATGCGAAACGATGTATTGTCTCTGCTCCTATCCCGATACATGCCAATAGACAGCCTAGAAGAGCAGTGGGACATTCCTGGCCTCACTCAAGCCCTGCATCAAACATTTGGGTTATCGGTTCCTGTGCAATCATGGTTAACCGATGATAAAACGTTGGACGCCATTAAACTCAAAGACATTTTATTAGCCCAGTTAACAGATCTATATGCCCAAAAAGCCAAACTGGGCGGCGATGCCCTTGTGCGGGATATTGAGAAATCGGTGGTACTACACACCCTCGACGTGCATTGGAAAGAACATTTAGCGGCGTTGGATAGTCTACGCCAAAGCATCCATTTACGGGGTTATGCCCAAAAAGACCCCAAACAAGAGTATAAACGGGAAGCGTTTGCTCTGTTCGAACGCCTATTAGAGTTGATTAAGCTGGATATTGTGGGTTCTTTATATCATTTACAAATAAAGCCTGCGGCCCCCCCTTCTCCTATCGCCGAAAAGAAATCTTTAGTGTATCCTAGTGGCGCTATTGTGGCGCGTAACGACCCTTGCCCTTGTGGGTCGAACAAAAAATTTAAGCAATGTCATGGGATTTTGGTAGAGCGCTAACTAATTGGCGTATCTTTTATTCATTTATTTTTCCACTTTCATGAGGTGTTCGAAACGATGAAAATTATTATGCTAGGATTTGGAGCTGTAGGTCAGGGGGTACTTCCCTTAATATTACGCCATATGGCCATTTCTCCCACCCAAATCCACATCATTTCGGCTGATGCTATAGGTCAAGACATAGCCAAAGAATATGGTGTTTTGATGGAAGTGCACCCAGTTACGTCAGAAAACTTACATACGTATCTTGCCCCGCTTCTGAAGGCAGGGGATTTCCTGTTGAATGTTTCAGTGGACGTTTGCTCAGTGGCACTGATTGAGCTGTGTCAAATCCAGGGCGTGATATATTTAGACACCTGCATTGAACCTTGGAAAGGGGGGTATTCCGATTTTA
>JAHFQG010000157.1 GCA_023266415.1 Francisellaceae bacterium
TCATTTTTTCTTAAAAGATATTTCCAAAGGCAAAGGATATATTGGGATTGGTAGGTTACAAGGGAATCGGTTTACTATTTTAGTTCGTTTACTTGAAGCCATAGATTTTGGCAATTTCGAAAAACAAGTTAAACAGATTGAGCAAACTGGTTTTTACAACTATTTTTATCTCCAACGTTTTGGTGAGCCGCGATATATTAACGTGAAACTCGGGCTTGATATTCTGAAAGGTGAATATGAACAAGCAGTGCGTGATGTCTGCACCTCTGTTTCCCCAGGTCAGACAGAATTCGCCTTTTTTGCTCATATCAGGAAATCAGCGGATGAATCATGGGGGGATTGGAAAACAATGTATGATCTCTTGTCTCCATGCCCTATTTATTTTCAATCAGAGTTGAAAATGTTAGACTATTTGATCCAACATCCAGATGATTTTGTCGGCGCTCTGCGCTTGGTATCTGAATATGTCATGATGTGGATCAATGCGGTTTCATCATTGTTGTTTAACAAAAAACTTTCAACTTATTTGCGAGACAAACGAACCCCGCCAAAAGAGTTGCCTTTATTTTTTAGTTTAGATCCCACAGATTGGGCGTATTATCAGACAGATATGGAAGAATTAGGCATTCTGTCGCCAAAGTTTGAAAACCTACAGCCATTTGAAAATTTAAAACCAAAAACTCGGTTTGTGATTACCAAGCAGAGAGTTGTCATTCATAAGATTAAGTCAGTAGAGGCAGGCGTTATTATCCAGTTTTCGCTACCCAAAGGCGCGTATGCCACGACTTTTCTGTCGCATATCTTTCAATTATATTATGGCGCTCCGCCAGTTGGGATATCTGACACGCAGATTGATATTAAGTCCGTAATCGGAGATGATCCGATGTCTGGCGAGTTGGATTATTTTAAGAGCGTGATCCGTAAACGGCAATCATTTGATGTTTTTTAAAAAAAAGAAACCGCTTTTGGCTTACCCGGTTGGATAAGTCATTGGCGGTTTCAAAGGGCGGGCGGGGCGGCTTGATGTTAGGGTTTCAACCCCCACAGTCCCTTGCTGTAGAGGAGGTTGGCGGCTGGCGTTTTGCCCCCGCAGGGTGTCAGCAGGATGTTGGTCGGCGGGCCGTCCAGGACGCCCGTCGGGTTGACCCAAATCCTCAAGTTGAGGACCCTGGGTAACAAGTAGTGTTGCAGGACGGTGTCGGCCTCCATGTTGGTGGTTTTCCCACGATGGAACGTAACCACCAACGATGAGGATTGCTTGCCTTCCTGCGGGGGACCAAAGAGCTGGAAGCTCTTGATCCCGAATTGCTCGCGCAAGGTATCGAAAACGCTGACCCCGCGTACGGGAACGACATTGTTCCCGAACACGAGTGTTCCGAAGTCGGGACGGTCGTCGCGGTACGGATAGGGATTAATCCCCAGCCGTTCGCAGATTGCGAGTGCCCCCTCTTTGGGCATGGGCGCTGCCCAAGGGTTCATTGCGACCCCGACCTGTTCGAAAGCGCGGACGTTTTTTTGGTCGCCCTCAACAAACGTGATTCTGAGGGCGACCTCGTCGGGCTCACCCATGGTGAGGTTCTTGTTTGCCTGGCATGACGGGCAGAGCCGTCGGCCGATGACGGATCTGGGGCCGAGAGTTGCCGTGAACATGTGGCGGCATCGCGCCAGATGCCTGCCGTCTGGGGACATCACGCCCCCGAAGCACGCGTAACTGATCCGCATTCCATCCATGATCAATTCCTTTCACGGCTTGGATAGATAGGACTCTTGCATTTGTTGCTACGGTATCACTTTTTGCATAAAAAGTCAAACCTAACACCACAAAATCACATTTTTTAGCTTAAATGAAGTTGTTTATGAAGAAAATGGTTTACGGGTATCAATATTTATTTGTGGCTTGTGTAAGCATTATAGTGGGGGTGTTTTTGAGTACATTTTGGGAGGTGAGCGGAGAGTGGGTGGGATGGCTGGTGTTGGTATCCGTTGGTTTGGGTGTGGTAGGTCTTATTGTAGGGGCGCGGTGTTCCGCGCCCACGAGGGCGTGCAACAGCACGCCCCTACTCTGTTTTATTTTAGCCGGTTTTTTATTTGGGATATGGCGGTTTCAGGTAGCACAGCCGGTTACGGATCAAAAATTACAAAAAATAATAGGCAAAAAGACTACATTTACCGCAGTGATTGTTGATGAGCCACAGATAAAAGTTGATCGCCAGCAGTTAGTGGCGCGGGGCGATGAGTGGAAGAATAAAGTGTTAGTGACTACCCAATTAGAGCCAGAGTGGGAGTATGGTGACAATATTATTGTGCAATGCACATTGCGTTTGCCTCAAACAAATGAAAATTTTGATTATCCGGCATTTCTCAAAAAAGATGGGATTCTGGTGCTGTGTTCGTATGCCGATGTCAAGCTGATTCGGCATAAACAAGCTCATCCGCTACGATTTATTTTACTTAGATTTAAAAAGCATTTAATCAATGCTATGGAAAATATGTTACCCGAGCCGCATGCGTCGTTATTAGCTGGAATAGTATTAGTCGCGCGAAGTGGAT
>JAHFQG010000158.1 GCA_023266415.1 Francisellaceae bacterium
TAAATTAAGTCAACAAAATGAATGTGGGATTCTTCGGGCACGGCCAACCGTAGGCAGGCTTGTCGCCCTTCTTGCGTTTTTTGATGCCGTTCAGCCTCAGTTAAGTGGCGGCAAGTACCCGCATATCGGGGGGGTTGGCCGGCCGAAAGTTGGGCCTTACGGCTTAAAGCCAGTTCTACTTCTTAACAAAAACAGGGGTAAGCCAATCCTTTGTCTTGCAATATTTGACGGTAATGCGCATAAATGCTGAGCCGTTCCATTTGGGTATAAGGGCCTTCATCCCAGGTAAGGCCCAACCAGATTAAATCTTCTAGAAGTCCGTTGGTATGTTCGGGCGAAGAGCGTTCGGTGTCAGTATCTTCGATGCGTAACAAAAATTGGCCACCCGTTGCCTTGGCCAGGAGGGCATTGAACAAGGCCGTTCGGGCGTTGCCAATGTGCATACGGCCGGTTGGGCTGGGGGCAAAACGGGTTTTAAGGATCATACGCTTCTCTGAGGGAGTGTATCAAAATTCGTGTCATCATACACATTCTGGTACAATACCTCAAAAATTGTTAGGAGTATTCTATGTTCGTACAAATACAGACCAGTTTAGGTAGCATCCGGATTAAGTTAGAAAATGAACTTACCCCTAAAACCGTTCAGAATTTCTTGCATTACCTGAAAACCGATTTTTATGACAACACTATTTTTCATCGAGTTATCCCCGGATTTATGATCCAGGGTGGTGGGATGGATGTTAATATGCATGAAAAATCTACCGCCGCTGAAATTATCAATGAAGCTGACTTAGGCCTATCTAACAAGCGTGGTACCATTGCGATGGCACGCACCTCTGCCCCTCATTCGGCCACCAGCCAATTTTTCATTAATGTTGCCGACAATGCTTTTTTGAACCACCGGTCCAAAAGTGGCGATGGATGGGGTTATTGCGCTTTTGGAACCGTTGTGGAGGGCATGGATGTGGTGGATGCGATTGTCGTCACACCCACCGCCCGTCGTGCAGGTCATGAGGATGTTCCTATCAGTGCCATCACCATTCAAAAAGTCACGTTAGAAGTTTGTGCAGAAGTTGAATAACTCCCTTGTCACCCCAATGCATGCTGGGGTCCTGTGGTTTGTATCCGATGTCCATCTTTCCGATTCCAAACCTCGGATGACCCAACGTTTTTTTAGTTTTTTATATTCTGCACTTGAAAGTGATGTCTCGGCCATTTATTTGTTGGGCGATATTTTTGAATATTGGCTGGGACAAGACATTTTGCCAGATTTTTTTTCAAAACTGCAAGTCATATGCGATATGTTACACCAAAAAAATATTGCTCTGTATTTTTTGCCTGGTAATCGTGATTTTTTATTAGAACCTGAGATAGCCCAAAAACTACATTGGCAATTATTGCCTGATTACCATACATTCACACATCAACATCGCACCTTTTTATTAACCCACGGTGATTTGCTGTGTGAGTCAGAGTGGCTGTATCAGCTATATCGCACGTTCTCACACTTTTCCTGGGTAAAAAAAAGGTTTTTAGCCTTACCGGTAGCTTGGCGACAAAAAATTGCCCAACAATTACGGAAGCTTTCTACCCACCGTTCTGATGTCTTTAAACCTGTCATTACTCAAGAAACCGCTGTACGGTATTTGAAGCAATATGGGGCAGATGTGTTAATCCATGGGCATGTACATTATTCGGCGGTGCATATACACAAAAACACTTTTCTACATTTTATATTGCCAGATTGGAGAGAGTTTGATAGCTCACCCAACTTTATAACCTGGTAAAGGAGAGAAAGGCTGGGGCTAAAGGCTCACGGGGTGACACTACTAAGCACAGTATTGTCCATCAAATATAGAGCTTTCAAACTGCTGTATGGTTGAATTACCCTCTCGCACCGATGCTACCAAATCTTCTAATGGTAAGTAAAACAGTTTATCCGCCCCAATACATTGAGCAATGTCTGGTATGGTGCGGTTATGGGCCACCAACTCTTCTGCGGTAGGCATGTTAATGCCATACAAATTGGGATACCGAACCGGGGGAGAGGCAGAGGCAAAATACACTTTGTTGGCCCCTGCTTCTCGAGCCATTTGAATGATTTCTCGGCTGGTGGTGCCCCGCACAATAGAATCATCCACCAGTAACACATTTTTACCTTCAAATTCCAAAGCCAAGGCACTTAGTTTCTGTTGCACCGATTTTCGACGCACCGCTTGACCTGGCATGATAAATGTGCGCCCAATGTAACGGTTTTTCACGAACCCTTCTCGATATTTCACCCGGAGGCGCTGGGCCACCGGAATGGCGGAGCTGCGGCTGGTTTCAGGAATAGGTATGACCACATCAATGTTGTGGGTGGGCCATGCCGTCAAAATATGCTCAGCCAAGCGTTTTCCAATATTCAAGCGAGTTTTATAAACCGATATTTTGTCGATAACCGAGTCAGGTCGCGCCAAATACACAAATTCGAACAAACAAGGGCGATAGCCTTTTGCTGTCAGATGGGTACTCACGGTTAAATGACCCTGGGTGTC
>JAHFQG010000159.1 GCA_023266415.1 Francisellaceae bacterium
ATCCCGAGCGTAGCCCGTCATCCCGAGCGTAGCGAGGGATCTCCCTCTATGCCACTCTTAGGAGATCCCTCACAATGTTCGGGATGACGTGGAAACATGGCCATTCATGCAACAAGGCCTTTTTGAATTATGATTTCTGACATTTATCACAATCAAGTTAGTCTTCTGATTAGTGTGTTGCCTATTGTGGCAGAAGCAGCCTTAGAAAGTACATTATACCATGCACGCGTTTCTGAGCGAATGACTTAAGATCGCCCAATAGGCTAGTCACCCAAAATCCATTTGGCGGATGGGTGGATTGCGGGGTAAAACTCCCCACGGAATCCCGAGCGCTCGGGATGACGTAGGGGTTAGGGGATCTCAACGCCTGTTATTAAGGTTTTGGGCTGTTCAGAGCTTCTGTCACCTTATCGGATACAGCGCTCATAACGCACACCGCAGAAACAACTCGGAGGCCTCTGGGGAGTCCACCTTTATACAGGCCCAACATGCCTTCTTTTAGAAAAATGTCTTTTGCCAGGGACATCATGGGCAGCATCCCTTTAGGGCGATTCTCTAAAGGTAGGGTCTGATAATGCGTTCTCACGGTGTCCGCAGGCTGGGTTAAAATTGCCGCAGACACCCCAGAAAGGACTCCTCCGGCCAACCGGGCTTGCCATTCTTTTGGCAGTATGGGTCGACATTGTTTGGCCAGATAAGATCCCCCAAACGCATAAGCAGCCGTAAAGATACCGTCCCTGAAAGCAGTGCCCCAAAAGCCAATCAACAAACTTTTAAACCCTTCTTGTTTTATCATATGCTGGGTGGTTTTAAAAAATTTCTTGTCCCCCATGTGCGCCATAATGCGCTCCATAGGATTGGCCAGTAAGGCAGCGAAAGCCCCACCGCCCGTCTTGGACAATAGTTGCAATTGGGTCGAGGCTTCTTGTGTATCGCCTTTCAACAGGTTTTCCAACACCTTGGCCGTTCCCATCTGTAAGACGGTGATGGGCGTCATAGACAGCAAGTTTGGCACGAAACCGGTATACAAAATACGCGGGTTTAAAGTCCACTTTGCCCCTGCGGGGATCTTTGGGTCCTGTAACCGGGTTTTTAAGGTGAATAAAGGGTGATCAAGCCCTACTTCGCATATAGCCGCGGCTGAACCAGCCAGGGCAGCTTTTTGTAAATCATGCATAATATGAACTCCAATGGAAATATAAAATACCTATCCTGCCTAGAGTGCTCGGTCTCACGAGCGGCAGATAGGATTTTCTCCAAAGAAGCCCGAAAGACCTAAAACAGAGGTAATAATAAGCACGACCACGGAGTGGCTTATAGATTTTTTAAGAAAAGCGTGCTGGTTCATCATGTTTTAAATCTTTGGTCAAATATTCAATATGAGCAAAAAATTCTAACTGAAAAGTTATAGAGTTGCAAGCGCACATACACGTATGTTAGTATGCTGAATATATTGCCTGGAGACACTTCATGCCCAGAAAATCCCCCAAACACATACCTGTTCCTCAAGGAAATCAGGATGCCCAAGATTACCCCCATTTTCCCCTTGCCTTTCGAACGTATAATACTATCGATCCAGCACGATGCCCTTTAACAATGGCCGAAAAAGCAGTATTTGATACAAAACAAGTCGGGGACTGGTGGGCCGCCATCCATTACATTGAAAAAAAATGGGTGGGACAATCTATAGAACTATGGCCCACCTCAAAGTTGGTTAGAAGACTTAAAAAGATACATGCCTTGTTGGGCCGCACATTGGCGGAAGATGAGCGGGCTTGGGCAAATGAGCAATTACGGATCAAACCTTCTTTATTTAGAGAGTATACACCCGATGAAAAAGCAAGAGTTAACGCTTGTTGGGCAGGAGAATTTTCACAACAGAGCATAATGTTGCTTAAACCTGTGGTAAATGGTCGTAAAAGTCTTCATGGCGCTAATATAATAGAATCTATTCAATTAACGGCTCAGCACCTTGCACCAGAAGAACAAACTATTTTTATAAACACTATGAATGTTATCACCCAACATCCTCAACGCCATATCCGTTCTTTACATGAGGCGGCTAAAATCAATCCTGAAAAAGCTCATATTTTAGATATTTTGACCAAAGTGTTGACCTTTTTAAACGTATATCCTGAAGAAACACCCTCTCAAATCACCACTTTTTGCCAAGAACTGCAACGAAAACTCTATAATAAGGAAGATACTATTTCCATAGCCGCTTTTGCTTTCATGACTTTGTGTAATCTACATGCTTTCTCAAATGGAGTTGGACGTCATGCTCGGATTATAGCCAATGTTATTTTGATAAATAACGGATACAAACCACTGGTTCTTAACGCGTATGAAGACTATGATGAGATGGTCTATCGTGCTCAAATCGAAAATAACTCCGAAATCTTTGCAAACTATATTCGTCAAGTGATTATCCCCAGACATGCAGAAGAAGGCTATCCTTTGCCCACGCATGGCGGTTATACACGAGCAAATTTCGAAGACGCTCATTGGTGTGCCAAAGCAATCGAACAATACAGCA
>JAHFQG010000160.1 GCA_023266415.1 Francisellaceae bacterium
CGGGCTCGCAATTTGCATAAAACCGCTCAAATCATTATGAATGAGTACTCAGGCGTGTTTCCGGCCAATCGGGAAGTCCTCCTTCAATTGCCTGGCATTGGGCTTTCCACCGCTCATGCGATTATTGCGCAAAGCTTTGATCGGCCTGCGGCCATTTTAGATGGGAATGTGAAACGGGTATTGGCGCGATTTCAGGGCATTGACACGCCTCTCACGGACGCCAAAACGTTGGCCCGCTTGTGGGCTTTAGCAGAAACTTATTTACCCCCTCACAGTGCACCTGCTTACGCTCAAGCCTTGATGGATTTGGGAGCGACGGTGTGCACCCGCATTCAGCCCAAATGCGTCTCTTGCCCTTTACAGCGCCATTGTGTGGCAGCCAAAACCGATAATCCGGCCCAATTTCCCGTTATGGCCTCTAAACGTCGTAAACCGACCAAAACTGAGCATTTTTTGTTCTTAGTTTACAGAAACCAGGTAGGCCTAATTCAACGTCCACCGACAGGCATTTGGGGTGGATTGTTTTGTTTACCCACACACAGCAGGCTTCCAGCGTTGACTACCAGCCCGCAGGGCCCGTATCGCCATACATTCACGCATTTTCATCTGGATTATTGTGTTAGTTTGATAAATTTAAAAAAATTACCCACCCAAGATTTACATTGGTATTCCCCCGAAAAAGCTTTACAATTGGGCCTGCCGTCGCCCATTCGGGGCTTGATTGAGGAATATCAAACCTATGGTATTTTGCCAAAAGTTAAAGCAAGAGCTGCCCGGGCTTTCTTATAAACCTTATCCAGGGGCACGGGGGGAGCGTATTTTGGCGCATATCAGTGAGCAAGCTTGGCAGGCCTGGCTGGCTCATCAGACCTTACTGATTAACGAAAAACGCTTGAATGTACTAGATCCAACCACTCGGAAATTTTTAGAAAGTGAAATGGATAACTTTCTATTTAATGAGGGCGGAAGTGCACCACCTCCTGGGTTTATTCCACCTACCTCTTGACTCGCGATGCAACTTCTCGTTTAATGGATCCTTCCTATCTTGGCTAGGTAGCTCAGTCGGTAGAGCAGAGGACTGAAAATCCTCGTGTCGGCAGTTCGATTCTGCCCCTGGCCACCACGTCTTATATTTTTCTCAACACAAACCCTTTCAAATACTCTCCTTCTGGGAAAGAGAGCCGTACGGGATGGTCGGCCCCGGCAGACAACGTTTTTTCTATCAAGGCATCTGTTTTGGCGTCTTGGGCACTGCCTGCGATGATTTTTCGGAATAAATCAAGCGACACCCCACTTGAGCAAGAAAAAGTTACCAGTCGGCCCTGGGGGGTCAATAATTTGAAAGCGAGGAGATTAATATCTTTATAGGCGCGAGCGGCACGTTCAGCATGCTTGCTCGTGGGGGCGAATTTGGGGGGATCTAAAATAATCAAATCAAATGTTTGGCCACTATCCCTAAAACGACGCAAAGCTTCAAACATATCGTCTACCATCCAAGTACTTTGACCTAAAAAAGGTCCATTTAGGGCTTCATGGCGTTTTGCTTGAACAATGGCAGCGTCAGAGGAATCGATAGATATAACGTGTTTAGCCCCACCTCTTAAGGCTGCCAATGAAAATCCTCCTGTATAACAAAATCCATTTAATACGGATTGCGTGCCATGCGCTAAAATTTCAACCAAAGCACGATTATCCCGTTGGTCTAAATAAAAGCCCGTTTTATGCCCTTCTAAAGGGTCTACTTCATATTGAAATCCATTTTCACTGATCACAATAGGGTTGGTTAGACAACCAAAAACAACTTCTGTACGAGGAGGCAATCCTTCTAGGGTACGCACATCGGCAGTAGAGCGTTCTACTAGGGTAGTTACCTTGGGTAGGTGGGACAAGAGGGAAATGAGAATAGGACGAAAAGCTTCCATCCCTGCGGATAAAATCTGAAACACGAGTGTCGTATGAAATCGGTCAACGATGAGGCCTGGGAGGCCATCGGCTTCGGAGTGGACTAACCGACAGGCGTTGGTGTTAGCAGAGAGGATGTTTTGTCGCAAGGCCGTTGCAGCTTGAAGACGTTTGGCGATAAAAGCTTCGTGAATGGTGTCTTGGGGGTTGGTGGACCACAGACGTAGGCGAATTTGGGAGCTTGGGCTAAAAGCTGCCCAGCCTAAAAAATCCCCTGTATGGGTGCGCACCTGAACGATTTGACCAGAGGTGAGATTGGGAGGGCAAGCTTGAAGGGCGCTTTCGAAGATCCAGGGGTGCCCTCGCAAAACAGATTTTTCACGAGTTGGTTTGAGAAAAACAGTAGGATAGTTCACAAGAGCCCCCTAAAAGGCCCTTATGGTACTGGTTTTGACGTGAAGGTGCTACTACCCATTCTAGAGGAGGGGGAGGAGGGGCGGGTCAGATAATGCCGGATTAAAAAAGTCCGTGGAAATTGGTGTTCTTCTTCCTCTTCATCGGTATTTGATACCCCCAAATCATCGTATCCACCGCATGCAGGATATAAAGTGAGTT
>JAHFQG010000051.1 GCA_023266415.1 Francisellaceae bacterium
GCATCTTGTGAGTTATATTCTATTTTGAAGCGTCCTGATGAAAAACAGGTAACAGAACGGGCTTATAACAACCCGAAATTTGTGGAAGATGTGGTTCGAGATGTGGCACAGCGGTTGAAAAAGAATCCGGATATTTTAAATTATAAGGTGGGCTCTGTAAATTTTGAGTCTATTCATAATCATTCAGCGTACGCTATGATCCAAGGGTGAACACGGCACGACATCCCGAATATAACCCCCGTTATACTCGGGATAACGGTTAGATAACGGTTAGATAACGACGTAGTACGGATTATATCCATAATCGTAATAGGGATAATAATCATAGTAGTAATAGTCGTCGAATAAAAGTGCGTCGACTAACAACAAATCGTAATACAAGGGATCATAATAATACGGGGTATAATAATACGGATCATATGTGTAGTAATAACCACCAGAAACGACTTGAGTTTCTGTAGGGTGTAGTGTGCGCATAGTTACCTCCTAGGGGGCATATTGTCAGAAATTCGGCCCTTATTTAAACAGGGGCAGGGAGAGCCGCACCATACACATGGTAAACATCGCCCATGAATTCGTGATATTCAAAGTGCTCTATATTGACCATAATAGTGACATCTTCTTGTCCACCCGAGATACTGGACATTTCTTCAGTATTTAAGTGACGCATGTAAGTACTCCTAATAATAAAAGACTGTGTCGTCTAGGGGGGTAATAATACCCCCCTAAACCAAACAAGTCAATTACTCAACTACGGCATAGGAGGTACGAGAGGGCCATTACTCCCATTATTAGGAGGAAAAGATGGGTTTGTGGGCAATAAGGGGTTCACGGGAGGTACAATGGGGCCATTACACGGATTACAGCCAGGACCTGGAATAAAAGGGGCTGTATATACATCTCCATATATGTATATATTAGTATCTTGACCGCCCGAAACACTGGACATTTCTTCAGTTCTTAAATAACGCATGTCATACTCCTTGTAAAAACAAACGACCTAGGAGAGTGTATCGGATCTACCGTGTCTTTTCAATCAGTCCTGTTGCATTCAAAATCCAGATTTTATCGGCGCTTTGAATGGTTTCAGGGCGATGGGCAATGATGATACGAGTCATGTTCAGTGTTTTTACAGCTTCACTGACAGCGCGTTCGAGAGGAATGTCCAAATGGCTGGTGGCTTCGTCTAAAAAAAGAATTTTAGGGTTGCGATACAAGGCTCTGGCCAGTAGAATGCGTTGCTTTTGTCCGCCCGATAAGGTGGTGCCCATATCGCCAATGAGGGTATTGTATCCCATGGGCATGCGCGTAATATCGGAGGCGATGGCGGCCAATTCGGCCACTTTTTCAATATGGGCCATGTTATAATCGGTGTCAAAAAAACAGATATTGTCGCGAATAGAACCGCTCAGGAGTTGGTCATTTTGCATTACTGCCGCAATTTGAGCACGATAGGCCACAATGCCCAATCGAGCGAGAGGGACGTCATCTACCCATACTTCGCCTTGTGTGGGATCGAACAAGCCCATCATCACCTTCAGGAGTGTGGTTTTACCCACCCCGGAAGGGCCAATCAAAGCAATGGATTGGCCGGGTTCGATGGTGAGAGACAGGTGTTGAAAAATGGGTTTGTCGGTTTCACTGTAGGCAAAGCCAATGTCTTTGATAGCTAACTTGCCTTGAATGGGCTTAAATTGGCTGGGGGTTTGGTCTTGAAGGGCTTTTTCTTTGGGGGTGAGGGCCATATCCGCGATGCGGTCGAGGTGAAGGCCAATCATTTTCAGTTCGATACCTTTATCGATTAAAGTGCCAGATCGGCTGGTGAATTGTTCTTTGTAGGCCATAAAGGCAAAGAGCATCCCGATAGACATTTGGTGATCAATCACCAAATGAGCGGCGCCATAGACCACGAAGATATTTTGGGCTCCAAACAAAATGGCGTTTATAGCCTGGTAGGTTAGGCGAAATTTTCCAATTTGGATGCCGGTGTTGAGGGTATCGGCAAATCGATTTTCCCAGACGGTTTGGCGCTGGTTTTCTTTCCCAAAAATTTTAATACTTTGGATACCGCGCATGCTTTCCATAAACTGGGAACTTTCACGGGCTTTGGCCACGATGTTTTCTTCAGTCATTTGACGGAATAGGTAGTAAGAAAAAAATCGGATGCTGCCATACAACAATACGCTGCCAAAAACCACACAAGCCAAGAGGGGGCTATAGATAAACAAGACGATAAAGGTGGTGAGGGCCATCAGTCCATCGACCAAGGCTTCGACAATACCAGTGGTGATTAAATCTTTGATGGTGCCTAATGAGCCAAAGCGGGAGACGATATCGCCAATGTGACGTTTTTCAAAATAGCTAAGAGGCAAGCGAATGAGGTGGCTAAACAGGTGAGCCCCCATTTGAATGCTGAGTAAGTTACTGATATAGAGCACCACAAACCCACGTAGGGCGGTGGTGAAGGTAGAAATGAGCATAAGGAGGCCAAACCCAATAGACAGCACCGTAATCAGATGCACATCGTGTACCACAACGGCTTCATCCACTATCCATTGCATGTAAAAAGGGCTTAAAACCGCAAACACTTGTAACGATAACGATAAAATGAGTACTTTGGTTAACGAACCATATAACCCTTTGATATTCTTGAAGAAAGCAGATAATGGCAAGCGAGATTTTTCTTCTTTGGGTTGAAACTCTGGGGTTGGAGTCAGTTCGAGGGCGATACCAGTAAAATGTTTGGAAGTTTCCGTTAAAGAGAGGCATCGTTCACCCATGGCTGGATCGAGGATAACAATGTCGTTTTTGCCCACTTTTTTAAGCACCACAAAGTGATTCATATCCCAATGCAAGATAGCAGGCAGGCGCAGTTGAGATAACTCGTTGAGTTCTAGTCGAAGGGGGCGGGAAGAAAAATGGAGGTTGTGTGCAAATTGAATTAAATCGTTTAACGCAATGCCACGTAAAGTGATAGGGAAGTCACGTCGCAGGGTATTTAGGTCAGTTTGATAACCATAATAGCACGCCACCATGGCCAAGCAGGCCAATCCGCATTCTGCCACTTCCGTTTGTAAAATGAGGGGTAGTCGTTGTTTTGAAAAATGTAACAGCTCAATGAGTTTATGAGTCATGACAGACGTCCCTTAAAGCTGTAAATAGGGGCTAATACCCATTCTAGTAGGGATCTTGAATGTTGTAGAATATCGGCTTCCACCAACATACCGGCTTCTAAGGGAACTTCTTTTCCGTAGGCTTGGATGGTTTGCTTATCGAGTAAGACACGCACCCGGTACACGGGCTCTTCAATTTTAACAGCACCGGATATCTCATTTGGGTTTAGGATGGTGTGGGTAATTTCCTGAATTTTGCCTTGGTAGATGCCAAATTTTTCATGAGGGAATGCAGCATAGCGCAGATGAACTTCTTGGCCAACGGCCACAAATCCGATAGCGCGGGTGGGGACATAAAGTTCTGCATATAACTGAGTATCTTCTGGGATGATGGAAAACAGCAGTAAATTATTTCCCCCCACCGATTGGCCAGGTTTGACTTGTAGTGTGGTGACGATACCGGAGATAGGGGCTTTAATCACTATTTCTTTTCGGCCTGTGACTTCGGCTTTTTTCTGAATCAGTTCGGACAATTGATTTTTGAGGTTAGATATTTTGGCCATTGCTTGCGCTGGCAAGACTTTTGCAGAGGCTTTCAGGGTGTCTAATCCGGTTTTTTTGCTAACGAGCTGACGTTGTAATTCTTCTAACTGTTGTTTTTGGGTGAGGTATTCTTCTTGGTAATTTTGAAATCCAATTTCCGACAAATGTCCTTGTTCTGCCAGGCGTTTGGCGCCAAAAACTCGTTTTTCGATGATGCTGAGCTTTTCTTGTTGGGTGCTTAATTGTTGGTCCATCTGAGCGATTTCTTGCTCAGTGCCCGCAATCTGGTTTTTAAAGTTTTGGGTTTCTGAGCGCCACAATGATTCTTCCCCTACAATTTGGCGTGCAATTTCGACTTCCATGTGTTCAATTTGTTTTAAGCTGACGGAATCGATGTCACTGCCCTCTTCGAGCGAGCGGGTATTGGTGGCGGTGAGCACAATATCGCCCGCCATGACTTTAGCCCCTTCTTCAAAAAAAACTTCGGTGATGGTAGCTGCGCTGGGAGCGTATAATTTGGCCAAACCTTTATCGGGCACCAAATAACCTTGTACAATTTCACGAGGTGTGTAGGAGGCAAAACAGAGGAAAATGACAATTATGAGGGTGATAGAGGCGAAGAAGCCAGTTAGCAAAGTAGTAGACAAAGGGTGGACCAGCAATACTTGTCCAAAGAAGGTATTTTGTTGGTTATCGAGAGCTTCTTTTCGGAATAGATTGTCGGACACGATTTAACTACCCCCTTCAACCTATCATACTAGGGTTTTGGACACCTTATCCAGCACTCCATTAATGTATTTATGGCTTGACTGAGCACCAAATTGTTTGGCTAACTCAATTGCTTCATTTATCACCACTTTACAGGGTATTTCTCGTTGAAATAAAAGCTCATAAACAGCCAATCGCAAAATAGACAGCTCGATGGGGGTCATTTTGCTGACATCGCGGTCTAAAAAAGGGACAAAAGCTGCTTGAACATCGGATAAATTTTTAGCCACTTCAATAACTAATGTTTTATAATATTCAAAATCTAGCGGCACATCTGAATCTCGATCAACGAGGGTATCTTCAGCCACACGCAAAATGCCATTGTCGCTGATATGCCACGCATACAGAGCCTGTATCGCCAAAGCCCGCGTATTGTATCGTCGAGACAGGAGCTGACTCATAAAATATCGCTCAACACACGACACATATCCAACACAGCCAGAGCGGCATCAGCCCCTCGATTACCCAGACGCCCCCCAGCCCGATCGAACGCTTGTTCGAGGGTATCGGTGGTAACAACGCCAAAAATAACGGGTAGTTGGTATTTTAAGCTGACAGTAGTCAGACCGCTAGCACACTGTCCGGCCACAAAATCGAAATGGGCGGTTTGACCTCGTATCACACAGCCTAAGGCAATAATCCCATCATATTTTTGAAGGGAGGCCAATTTATCACACATCAAAGGCAATTCAAACGCACCCGGAACCCAGAAAACTTCCGGCTCTATATTTTGGCTACCGAGTATTTCCATCGCCCCTTTGAGCAACGCATCTACAATAATGTCATTAAATTTGGAGGCGGCAACAGCAATTTTCATGAATATACCTCTGAATGCCAGCCTTCGCTAACATGACAATGTTGTTGGCGATAGACAATTAAATCAGCCACTGTCCCTATTTTAAGGGCATGGGTGTTGGCAAAATGCACTAAATCTTTTCCACGCGCCATGCTACCATCGGGGTTTAAAATTTCGGCCAACACCGCACAAGGCTCTAAACCAGCCAACCATGCCGCATCGTGACACGCTTCTGTGTGTCCTGGACGGGCCAACACCCCACCGTTTTTTACCATTAGGGGAAACAAATGGCCCGGACGCACCAAATCAGAGGGTTTGGCTTCTTTATTTAAAATGACTTTCACCGTCGCTGCTTTATCAAAAGCCGATACCCCTGTGGTGATCCCATATGCGGCATCGACTGATACCGTAAAATCGGTACCAAAATGTGCATTATTTTTTTCCACCATAGGGGGTAATTCTAATTCAGCACATTTTTGTGCAGACAATGGCATACAGACCAATCCTCGGGCGTAGGTCATCATAAAATTTATCACCTCTGGTGTCGCATACTCAGCTGCCACCATAATATCGCCTTCATTTTCACGGTGGGTAGAATCGACCCAAATGACCATCTTGCCTTGTCGAATATCTTGTAGAAGATCAGGAATGGAATGTATCATGCGATTTCTCCAAATAAGGGTGCATCATTTTATAAAGGTATTTGGCTAACATATCTGTTTCCACATTCACGCTATCTCCTTTTTGTAAGGTCGTTAATGTCGTCACCTGTTGGGTATGCGGAATGAGGTGGATAGAAATATCCGCGCCCTGCACTCGGTTGAGCGTTAAACTGACACCATTCAGGGTGATAGATCCTTTTTCCACCACATATTTGGCCAATGCGAGAGGAAGTGCAACCTCGAGTACCACGGCCAACCCTTCCAGAGTTGTACGGGTGACGATGCCTATCCCATCCACATGACCTTGAACCAGATGACCGTGGACTCGGTCAGATAATAACAAAGATTTTTCTAAATGCACGGTATCGCCTACCCGACATTGATCCAACGTGGTACACCGTAATGTTTCTGCAGTGAGTTGCACGGTGGCTGTTTGAGTTCCTAGGGTAACCACCGTTAAACAACAGCCATTCACAGCAAGGCTGTCTCCTACATGAACATCGTGCCAAAAATGGGGATCGGCCACGGCCAGGGTGAGCGTGCGATCGAGCCCCACATCAAACACGGCTTGAATACGACCGCACTGTGTGATAATGCCGCTAAACATGGGTTTTTGTTCCTACTCGAATACGCAGGTGCAAATCGCCCCCCACCAAGATTGTTTCTTCAATGGACAGAGGCGTACAAGCGGCCAGCTGCGTTAAAGCGGGTAGATGCACCAACGGCAGCCCGGTGTGACCCAATAATTTCGGTGCCATAAATAATAACAACTCGTCGACTAACCCATGTTGAAACAATTGGCCTAATAATACCCCACCCGCCTCCACTAAAACATCCTGGATAGACAAACGCGTGAAAAAAATCATGAGATGGTCGAGATCAACCCCTTGGTGGGGGGTAACGGCCCGTTTTAATTTAGAAAGATAACTGTTTTTCGGTAACTCTGAAGTAGGAACAGAGGCTTCATCACCCGCCGTAATAATATGGGTGGATCCCCCATCCTGCCAACATTGTAGGTCTGGCCGCGATAATAGGCGCCCTTCCGTGTCTAAAATAACCCGTAAAGGTTGGGTAAACCCAGGAATATCCACATAGGTGGGATCACGCACCAACAAACTGGGGTTATCTTGGAGCACCGTATTAGAAGTACTCAAAATGGCCCCACTCATGGCACGGTATTTTTGAACCAACTGGCGGGACTCTGAGCTGCTCAACCACTGGCTCGCCCCAGTGGGTAGCGCAATACGACCATCCAAGCTGACGGCCATCTTGGCCCGAACGTAGGGACGGTGATGCTCCATACTGCTTAAAAAACCAGAGTTTAGTGCACGGGCTTCTTTTTCTAATAAGCCCACTTCGACCACGATACCCGCTTGTTTGAGCGCTTCAAACCCCTGGCCCGAAACCCACGGCGCAGGATCAGACATTGCAGCCACCACACACACGATTTTGGCTTCGATGAGGGCTTTAACACACGGGCCAGTCCGACCTTGGTGGTTACACGGCTCTAAGGTGACATAACATGTCGCACCCGCAGCATTGGATCCTGCTTGTTTGAGGGCCATGATTTCGGCGTGTGGTTCACCCGCTTTGTGGTGGTAGCCTTCCCCCACTATGTGGCCATCTTTGACGAGCACACAGCCCACACACGGGTTGGGGCGTGCCGTGAATTGTCCTTGGCGTGCGAGCGTGAGCGCACGCTCCATATAAGTTATACTCATGACTCTACCGCGCAATTTCTCAAACGGGTAATTTCTTCATGAAATGCGTTGAGATCTTGAAAAC
>JAHFQG010000052.1 GCA_023266415.1 Francisellaceae bacterium
TAATAAATACTGTGCCGCTGCCACTCGGTTAGGTGACACAACCACAGGCACTTGGGTTCGATGCTGAATGAGCAGAGGTTCATCTCCCGCTTCTGAGGGCAAGGTGCTGGCCTCTACCCACAAAGGATAGTGTTTGGCTTTACCCCGATACCCCCGACTAATCACCCCCGGTTGATATCCATGTTTTTTGAGTTCTTCAACCAAAAAAATAACCAAAGGCGTTTTCCCACCCCCTCCCACCGTTAAGTTCCCCACCACTACGACAGGAACAGGCAGTTTTACAAGATGAGCACGCCCTTGTAAGAAAATTCGACGTACTGGTAAAATCAGCAGATAAAGCAGCATAACAGGCCATAAAAACCACAACCAAGTGGGTTTATGCCGCCAAAAACGTGGCATTATTCCTCCGCAGCTTCTGCCAAAGATTGATATTGTAATCGTCGCAAATTTGCATACACACCCCCCAGGTTCAGGAGTGTTTGATGGGTGCCCATTTCCACCAGCTTTCCTTTATCCAACACCACAATTTTATGGGCATGTTCAATGGTGGATAAACGATGCGCAATCACCAGCGTGGTACATTGTTTCATGAGCACATCCAGTGCAGCTTGGATCGTACGCTCAGATTCGGTATCCAGCGCGCTGGTGGCTTCATCTAAAATAAGGATGGGGGCTTTTTTTAAAATGGCGCGTGCTATGGCAATGCGTTGTCTTTGTCCTCCCGATAATCGCACCCCATTTTCGCCAATCATGGTATTTAACCCTTCTGGCAAATCCACCACGAAGTCCATCACATGGGCGGAATAGGCGGCTTGTTTGATTTCAGACAAAGTGGCATCGGATTTCGCATAGGCAATATTATTGCCTATGGTGTCATTAAACAGGGTAACATGTTGAGTGACCATGGAAAACTGGCGTCTTAAGTCGGTGAGGCGAATATTGGTGATGGGGATCCCATCCAGTAAAACAGTACCTTTCTCCCATTCATAAAAACGAGGTAAAAGGCTGGCTAAGGTGGATTTGCCACTGCCTGATTTGCCCACAATGGCCACAATTTCACCGGGACGCACATCGAAGGTGATGTCATGTAAGGCATAATGGTGATGCCGTGTAGGATATCTAAAAGAGACGCCTTGAAATTGAATATACCCTTTGACGTCTTTGAGGGTTTCTGTGCCTAGATCTGCTTCTTTGGGTTCATCTAAAAAATCAAAAATACTGGCAGCCCCAGCAATGCCTCGTTGGATGTTACTGTTGACTTTGGTGAGTTGTTTAATGGGTTTTAATAAAGTGACCATAGAGGCCAGCATAGCGGCAAAACCACCAGGGGTGATGCTGGGAATGGTGGCCGAACCCAAGGTAGCCAAATAAATGATACCGGCCAAAGCAAACGAGCCTGTGAGTTGAATAATAGGCATGTTGAGGGCGGACGTAACGATTAATTTCATTTCTTGTCGTCTGTTTTCTTGAGTAGCCCCGTCAAAGCGAGCAATTTCATATGCTTGCCCCCCAAAGGCCTTGACTTCTTTGTAGCCTTCAATGGCTTCTTCGGCGGTATGACTCACATACTCCATGGAATGTTGAATGGCACTCGATACTCCGCGCAATCGTTTGCTGGCAAAATGCAATGATATTGCCATAAAGGGTACGGTGACTAAAAACAATAATGTCAATTGCCAGCTAACGGAAAACATAACTATGAGTAGCCCAATGGCGGTACAGCCTTCCCGGACGATGGAGGTGAGAGCGTCGGTGCTGGCGTTTGAGACCTGCTCAACGTTGTACGTAATGCGCGATAATAGCTCCCCTGAGCTATTTTTATCAAAAAACGTGGCAGGCAAATCGAGTAAATGACGAAATAATTTTTGTCGAAATTGCATAACAATTTGGCGAGCAACCCATCCCATAAAAAAAGTAGACATAAAACAGGCAATACCGCGCAGCACAAACACGCCAATTACAATGTAGGGTAGCCAATAAATAAAAGCCACATTACGAGCCACAAATCCTTCGTTTAAGATAGGTTCGAACAATTTCATAAACCCGGCATCGACCACACCATAAAGTACGTTCCCTATCATGGCCAAAGCAAAAGCCCCTCGATAAGGTTTTACGTAGGACAAAAGGCGCTGATACACGGCTCTGGGATTGACGATTTTGTTAGTTTTCATTCAAAATCCATAAAACTCACTTCCCCCAAGTGTACCATAGGTTCTCTATTTTTCCCTGGTTAAACAACCGAGTTTGAAAAGCCTCTTGGGGGTAAAAAGTGATTTCCACGGCGCCTACCTGGCCTGTATCTAGGAGTGGTATTCCTTGTTGTGTATATCGCTTTAAAATTTCTGGGCGTGGGTGATGATAGGGGTTATATCGCCCCGTACTCACAATGCCCAACTGGGGGGAAACGGCTGCGATAAATCGTTGAGAAGAAGAGGTTAAACTGCCATGATGTGGCACCACTAAAACCTCCGAGAGATTGGATTTATGCAATAGAGCCATTTCAGCTTCCTGCTCAATATCCCCCGTGAGTAACAAACTGTGATCTGTCGTACTGACTTTAAGTACACACGAAAGATTATTTTTAGAGGCAAAATGAACCCCAGGCATCGGATGTAAAAACTCAAAATGCACCCCCTCCCAGGTCCAGCCTCGCCCTGCCCAACAAGCCTGCCCTCCAAATTCTGATTTAGGTTGATTGCTGTAGCGATGTTGAATGGGAAAAGCCTCCAACAGAGGGGGCAGCGCCCCGCTGTGATCGCCATCAAAATGACTCAGCACCAAAGTATCTAGGGTATGGACACCTTGGGCCTTTAAATAGGGAATGATGGTTTCTTCCAGCACACTGTATCCTTGGTATCGGGGGCCCACATCGTACAGGAGATGATGATGTTGAGTTTGGATCCAAACACTCAGCCCCTGCCCCACATCCCAAATCAATACTCGAAACCCTTCAGGTGGTAAGAAAGCTCGTAGAGGAAACAGGAGCGGTAGAAATAAGAGGGCTCCGCCCCATCGCCCCCAAAACCCTGAGGGGCACAGAAGCCATACTGCCCCCAACCCAGCACTCATACAAGTCCAGACCGTTGGGAAAAAATACCCGCCTAAGGATGTACTGGCAGAGGCCATGAGGGTTAAAAATTGAATTAAGACATCGGCACTTTCATCGGCCAAGCCAAGCAGCCAGGTAGAATCAGAGAGAAAGGCCAGGAGGGTGAGGGGAACCACCACCCCACAGATCCAAGGAATGGCTACCCCATTGCTGAGCAATGCAATGCCGCTTATCCAATGAAAATACAGTAAGGTGATGGGCGTAAGCCCAACAAAAATACCCCATTGCGCTGGGTGGCGGGTATGAGAAACGTACAATAGGCAGGCCACGGCCAGACAGGAGAGCCAAAAGCCGGGGCTTTGAACAGCACTGGGATCCCACAGAACTATCCCCAGCATAGCCCAGGCCAGAGGGATGAAGGGGGGTAATATACGACGTGTTTGTTTGGCCCAAAAAACACACAAAAGCATGAGCAACGCACGTTGCGTAGGCAGGCCAAAACCGGCTAAGAGGGCATATAAAACAGCAATGGGCAGTGCGACCATTGTCCCTATATGAATACTGGAAAAACGGTGAAGAAAAGTCGGAAAAAAAAGGCTGATTTTTTGAAAAATGAAGGCCACCCAGAGGGTCACGAGACCGATGTGCATACCCGAAATGGCCATTAGATGGCTGGTGCCAGTTTTTTGAAAAATAGGGCGATCTACCACGCCTGATTTAATCCCCAACACTAAAGCCTCTAGTAGTCCGAAGTGTTTTAGGGTGGTGGCTTGGGTGTATAGATGTTGGTGAAGCTTTTCGCGATAATAGTGGAGGGTATGAGCCTGTTTGAGACGGTGAATGGGACCCTCTAGGGTCGCCGTGGCGCTTATTCCTTGCATCAACGACAGCCGCCGGGTATCTCGGCTAGGGTTGATGGTAAATTTTGGTCGTCTGAGCCGCACGAACGCTTGTATCGTATCGCCTGCTTGGACATTAGGTGCTGGAGAAGGCAAGGTGAGTTGAATACGATGACCGTCGACTTGCCATAGGTGGCGCACCCCGGTTTCTTGGTGTTGGGCAATGCCTGTTAATTGGCCGGTGAGTTGGATCAGTTGGTTGTCGTTTTTTTGCCAAATTAAGGGGGCTTTTTGGCGTTGAAATCGCCACTCGGCATAGGGAATAGCCAGCAGGGTGGTGATAAAAAATACTTTTAAAAAACGAGAGGGTAAAAAATAGCTGCCCATGGCAAAAAGACCCATCAGTCCGATTAAAATGGGTAAGGAATAAGTGGAAGCCAATAGAGCGCTACCAACCAGGCCTGCGGTAAGAGGGATGAGCATTTTGAAGTGATTTTATGGTTATTCTTTGAAAAGAGTATCATAGGATTGAGTGAGACACAAAGAGGGATGAGTTCAGAAATATTTTTCACGCCAAAGTGATTATCCTATCCAACCCTTCGGCCACTGCTTGGTCATGGGTCACCACAATAATAGCGGTTTGATGAGCTCGCACTTGTTCTTGAAGGGCAGCCATCACACTGGCGGCGGTGGCCACATCGAGGTTGCCCGTGGGTTCATCAGCTAATATGAGGGCGGGATCTCCCACCAATGCCCGTGCAATGGCCACCCGTTGACGCTCCCCTCCGGACAATTGAGCCGGCCGCCGATGTTCCTTGCCTTTCAATCCCAAATCGGCCAATAGCTGGTAAGCTCTGTCCGCAGGAATATTACGTCCTTGTTGGATCCAAAGTGGCATCATCACATTTTCTAAGGCAGAAAATTCTTTTAATAAATGGTGGGATTGAAATACGAAGCCAATTGACTGACTTCTTATGCGTGTCCGTTCAGCTTCGTTCCGCCGATGCACGGCTCGCCCCTCTATCCAAATTTCTCCCGCATCCGGCAGTTCTAATAACCCCAAACAATTCAATAAAGTACTCTTGCCACTCCCCGACCGCCCCATAATAGCCACCTGGCTGCCCTGCTCTACCTCTAAATGAAAGTCAGTCCATAAAGGGAGAGAACCAGGAAAGCCTTTTTGTAAATGGTGTGCTTTTAAAACTACCTTATTCATGCCGCAATACCTCCGCCGGCCAAACCGATGCAGCGCGCCACGCAGGATACAGAGTAGCCAATACACTCATCAAAAAGGCCAACCCAAGCACTGAAATCGCATCAGACCAATAAAAATCGGAGGGTAAAAAATCGATAAAATAAAATTCTTTCGATAGAAAGCGCGTATGCCCTATTTTTTCTAACCATCGCACCACTTCTGTGACATGGTGCGACAAAACATATCCCAATACGCCCCCCAAAGAGACTCCGGCTAGTCCAATGAGTACCCCCTGCCCTATAAAAATACGCATAATTAACCCACGTGTTGCGCCCATGGCCCGTAAAATAGCGATATCTCCTTCCTTTTCAGTCACTGTCATCACCAACATGGAGATCAGATTAAACGTGGCAATGGCAATGAGTAGCATTAATATCAAAAACATCATGGTTTTTTCTGTTTGAACGACCTTAAAGTAGCTCTGATTTTGGACTGTCCAATCTTGTACGGTCCATCCGGAAGGTAATTGAGCACGCCAAGCCGCCCCTATGGCGGGGGCTGAAAAAGGATTATCCAGATGTACTTGAATGCCATCTATCACGGGTTTATGATGCACCAAAGTAGCGGCATCTTCGATGTGAATAAATGCCAAACTGTTATCGTATACATATTCAACTGAAAAAACTCCGCCCACCGTGACTCGTTTTACCCGCGGTAACACGCCCATGAGTCCCACATGGGCTTCTGGCAATACCACGGTGAGGGTATCCCCTACTCCAACGCCCAAATAGTTTGCCAAAGCTTGCCCTAAGATAACTTGAAATGACTTTGGCTGTAACACCGACAAAGAACCTGCTTGTAAATGCTGGGATAAAGGCAACACACCATTGATACTGCTGGGCTCCACGCCCCGCAGTAACCCGCCACTCATACGATCGCCCGCTAAAAACATGACTTGACCTTCTACCCAAGGGGTAGCCTTTTGTTTCGATATTGATATTGGTAAGTTGTCAAACTGTATTTTCCAATGATCGAGAGAAAGAGGCAGGGTAGTTTGTAGTATAATGGGCGCTGTCAATGACAACATGCGCTCCCGAATTTCCTTCTGAAACCCATTCATCACGGATAAAACGGTGAGCAATACCATGACCCCCAAGGCAATGCCACACAGAGAAGCTAGGCTAATAAAAGAGACGAATCGGTTTTTTTGCCCCGACTGGGTATATCGGTTGGCAATGAACAAGGCCAGAGGCATCATGGGGGTTATCCTGTCGTTTTTGGGAGTATACCAAAAATTTGAAATTCCGTCTTCTAGACCCTACCCCCTCCGCTGGGGTGACAAATTTTTATACACTACTAATGAAAAAACACTCAAAATGGGGTAGAATGCCCCCCTTTGTTATTCAAACCATTCAGGAGTTCCCTCATGCCCATTCCTCTTATTGAAGCCGTTGAAGCCGGAGATATAACACAGGTTCTTGCTTTATTGAACGAGAATACCACAAATGTTGACTCCGAAGACTATTCAGGAAAAACTGCTTTACATTGGGCTTCTTTCTATGGGTATACTGAAATCGTTTTGATGTTGATAAACAAAAAGGCAAATATTAACATGACAGAAAACACGGCCGCCCAAACCGCCCTGCATTTTGCCGCCATAAAGGGACATAAAAAAATCGTTTCTGCATTGATAGACAACGGAGCAGACGTTAACATAAAAAACTTTTTTAAAAAAACCGCCCTACACTATATCTCTCAATATGGATATCACGAAATCGCCGACAAATTAATAGCAGTAGGCGCAGATGTTAATGCCGAAAGCGATTCAAAAGAAACCGCCTTGCATTTAGCCTCAAAAAACGGACATATCGAAACTTCGCTTTTGTTAATTGATAAAAAATCAAATATTAACGCCAAAGACTGCCTTGGAAACACTGCCTTGCATTATGCCGCTCAACATGGATGTTATGAAATTATTTCTCGGCTCATAGCTGCAGGCTCGGACGTTAATGCCGAAAACGATTTAAAAGAAATCGCCTTACATTTAGCTTCAGAAAATGGGTATACAAAAATTGCTTCTCTATTAGCAGAGAAAGGTTCGAACATTAATACCAAAAATTTATGCCAAAACACCGCCTTACATTTGGCCTCTAAAGAAGGACATACAGAAATTGTTTCCATGTTAATAGAGAAAGGTGCGGATATCACCGCCCGTAACAACTACTATCTGGTTCCTTTTGAATTTTATTTGGACAAAATACGAATAAACGTTTCTGAAGGTAATCGCCCTACCCCTGATGAATTCAAAGCCATGCAAAATGCGGTTCATCAGTTTGTAACTAAAGGAGCAAATGTAGATTCTGCCTTGGCTCTGTTAAGCTTGACGCGCTATAAAAAAGAAATCTTGGAGGGTAAGTTATTCATTGGACTAAACAGTGGTAACCCTAAAAAAATCGAACTGGAAGAAGCGTTATTAAGCCTTACCCCTCCGATTACCTTTCAGACAGTTTCTGAACTTTCTCAAGAAGAAAGACATCCATTAGAAGTTAAAAAAGAA
>JAHFQG010000053.1 GCA_023266415.1 Francisellaceae bacterium
GTGGCGCTCTAAGTGTGTGGCATCCACCACATTAAGAATTCGTTCGTAAGGTTGTTGAAATAAAAATTGATACGGAATTTGTTCATCGAGCGCAGTTTCGGAAGTGGCACTGTGGAGGGTATACAACCCAGGTAAATCAACCAATTCGATGGTTTCATCATCAACGGTCAAAAATCCTTGTTTCTGCTCGGTGGTAACGCCTGCCCAATTGCCAATTTTTTGGCAACTGCCAGTTAATGCATTAAACAGAGTTGACTTACCGCTATTTGGGTTACCAATTAAAACGAATTTTCGCATGATGTATGACAACATTCCACTTCTAAGACATCGGCTTCTTGAAGACGCAGGGTTAAATCGTAGCCACGCACAGAAAGCTGGATGGGATCTCCCATGGGAGCAATACGCTTCACCAACACCCAAGTATTGGGGGTGAGGCCCATGGCCAACAGCTTTTGGACATAAGATCGAGCGCTGGTGGGGGAATAGCCCACAATACGAGCCCTTTGACCAATGGTGACTTCTTTTAAACGCATGATGATACCTGGTTCCTCTCCCTAGTTGTCGAATCATCCCATATAAACAGTCAGTCTGTCAATGATAACGATTCTCATTTGCAGAATGGAAAGGGTGGTGAGGCGAAGAAAGGTATTTTTCTGACTGAATCTCTTGTAATCGGGAGTAAGTTCGTTCAAATTCAAAGCGCCAACGCGTACCCTGATACAAGTCACTGGCAGGTACGGCAGCGGATATTATGAGTTTAACGGACGCATCATAAAAAACATCTACGAGGGTAATAAACCGTTTGGTAGCGGCTTCATCTACATCGGTCAATTGGGGGATATGGCTGATAAACACGGTGGAATAGAGGGAAGCTAATTCCAGGTAATCCAGGGCCGATCGGGCGGTTTGGCAGATATCTTTAAAATCAAACCAAATCACTTGGGAGGCCACATGCCAGGCCTGGAGGGGGCGATCTAACACGTCGATAGTTTGTTGGCTGACATATTGTCCTGCCAAAGTTTGGAACAAATGAAACATACGAGCGGGTGTCGTTAGATCAGACGTGAGTTGATACAACTGGCTATTTCGGATAATTTGGATGCGATAATCGGGCCCCTCTTCCAAATGAAACACCTGGCAGTGTTGCTTTAAAGTTCCAATGGCGGGTAAAAAGCGATCTCGATGGAGGCCCTGGTGATATAAGTCGTCAGGGGCTTTATTGGAGGTGGTGATGAGAGTAATGCCATTTTTGTGCAATGCCTGTAGAACCGCTAATAAAATCATGGCATCGCCAATATCAGTGACCAAAAATTCGTCGAGGCATAAGACGCGGCAGTGCTTGGCGAGGTGGCGAATGCTGTGTTGGATGGGGTTTTTTAGTCCTGCGTGTTCTTGGATACCCTTGTGTATCCATCGCATAAATGCGTGAAAATGTTGCCGTTTTTTGTCTTGAAATGGCAGTTTATCAAAAAAAGTATCCATGAGCCAAGTTTTTCCACGGCCTACCCCCCCCCACAAATACAACCCAGTGGGTGTTTTTAAGCGAAAACGGCGCGTTAGTGTGATAAAAATCGCATCTAGTACAGATTGTGCAGCTTTCTGTGCAGAATCCAGCTTTTTTTCATGCATTTCAGCCTCCCTGGTACGCCAGGCAATCTTATGCGATTGACATGATTTCTCGTTTAATATTAGCGCCTAGCTGGGCTAATTTTTCTTCGATGCATTCATAGCCGCGATCGATGTGGTGAATTTTTTCAACATCGGTGCGACCTTTAGCCACGAGACCTGCTAACACGAGACCGGCGGAGGCACGTAAATCAGTGGCCATGACGGGGGCTCCGGTGAGCATTTCTATGCCTCGACATAAGGCGGTATTGCCTTTGAGTTGTATGTCTGCGCCCATGCGGCGTAATTCTTGGGCGTGCATGAAGCGATTTTCGAACACGGTTTCAATGATTTGGCCCTGCCCTTCTGCAACAGTATTCAAGGCCATAAATTGGGCTTGCATGTCGGTAGGAAAGCCGGGATAGGGGGCGGTTTTGATGTCGATGGCATGAGGGCGTTTGCCACGCATATCGAGGGTGATATAGTCTTTGCCGCAATGGATGTGGGCGCCCGTGGCTTCTAATTTATCGAGCACAATTTGTAATAAATCGGGATTTGTCGCACGGGTAGTCACTCTGCCGCCGGTCATGGCGCCGGCCACGAGGTAAGTCCCAGTTTCGATGCGATCGGGCAAGACAGAATAGGATAAGGAACTGCCTTCGAGTTGGCGTACCCCTTCAATAGTGATGGTGGAAGTGCCTGCACCCGAAATTTTGGCGCCCATTTGATTAAGAAAGCTTTCTAAATCTGAAATTTCGGGTTCTTTGGCGGCATTGTGGAGGCGGGTGACGCCACGAGCTAGGGTAGCGGCCATCATGAGGTTTTCGGTTCCGGTCACGGTGACGCGATCAAAGTAAATATCAGCACCTTTGAGGCCTTTGGGGGCTTCTGCCATGATATAGCCTGAGCCAATGGTGACTTCAGCCCCAAGTCGTCGAAGGCCTTGTACGTGAAAATCAACGGGTCTGGAGCCAATGGCGCAGCCACCGGGTAAAGAAACGCGTGCTTGGCCGTACCGGGCCACCAGGGGACCCAATACTAAGATGGAGGCACGCATACTGCGCACGAGATCATGGGGAGCAACAAATTGGTTGACCAGAGAGGTATCGACTTCCACCACGAAGTTTTCGTGAACGGTGAGGGAAGCGCCCATGCGGCCTAAGAGTTCCATGGTGACAGTGACATCGTTTAAGTGGGGAATATTTGCAATTAGCACGGGGCTATCTATTAATAAAGTGGCTGCCAAAATGGGCAAAGCGCTGTTTTTAGCGCCAGAAATGCGTACTTCCCCGATGAGGGGAGTGCCTCCGATAATGATATGTTTATCCACTGCTTTGGGTACCCTAGAGGATGGGCAATAGAGAATCAAGCCCACTGACATGGCCTAAGTCTATCATTGGTTGGGGCAAATGGGTAAATTTTAAATCGATATTGTGTTGGTGAGTGTAGCGCATCCATTCTAAAAGAAGAGCCATTGAGCTGCTATCGACGGTGGTCACGGCTCGAAAATCGATTTGGATGGTTTTTTGGCCAAAAAAAGCTTGGTAACTAACTTTTAGTAGAGGCTCGACGGTATAGGCGGTTAGGGGCCCTTCTAACACGAAGACGCCTGGTGAGTCTTGGATGAGGTTAGCACCATTCACGGTGCATCTCCTTTTATTGTTTTTCCATGGATACGTTGATTGTGTTTGGTGAGATCTTGAATGACCACATTAAAGTCTTTCTGTTGAATATCATCGGCGAATTGAGCTTGGAAGCCTTTGAGCAAGCTGACCCCTTCTATGACGATGTCATAGACTTTCCAGCCATCGGGTTTTTTCACCAATCGGTAGATGATTTCGAGAGATTCTTTGCCAGGTTCGTGGATGCGACTTGTGACTTGAACGCGATCTTTGTTGACGATACCACCTCGTACAGGCAAGTATTCGATGGTTTGATTACGGTAGCTGGACAGCGCACCGGAATAGGTATTGATGATGAGGTGGCGAAATTGCTGAGTAAAACGGGTTTGTTGATCAGGGGTTGCTTTGGTCCAAGCGGTGCGACCTACGACCCAGCGAGACATGCCTTCCAAATCGACATGAGGGAGCATCAGTCTGTCCATCATATCTTGTAGTTGATCAGGGTGTGCCTCAAAGTCTGCTTTGTGGGATTTTAGTTGTACTAATACGTCTGCGGTGACAGATCCTAGCATATCGACGGGGTTATCGGAGGCAGCCATGGCAAGCCCTGCAAACCACAAGACACAGAGGAGACTCCAGAAAGATACGCGTTGTCTCATAACACAATCCTTAATGATGGGAAGTGGGGGGAGTACTGGCTTGTCCTGCCACAAACCGAGAAATGAGTTGTTCTAAAATAAGGGCGGAATTGGTGTCTTCGACGGGGATATGGCCACCTTCTTTGAGGAATGTATCACTGAATCCTGGGGTGAGGCCGATATAATTGTCGCCTAACAAGCCAGCGGTTAGAATGCTGGCTTTAGAATCGTCTGGGATGCCATATGATTTATTTTGTAGGGAGATGGACACGCGGGCCACGAATTCTTGTTGATCGAGCGCAATGCTTTTTACCCGTCCGACTGGGACGCCAGCGATAGTGACTTTGGCGCGGGGTTTCAGGCCTCCGACGTTATTAAAATCGACTGTAATGATGTATCCGGACTCTTGGGGATAGATTTGGGTTAACCCGCTAACTGTTATGGCCAGCATAGCCAAAGCGGCGAGGCCTGCCAACATGAATAATCCGACGGCCATTTCAATGGCTTTTGAGTAACGCATTACCGCAACCCTCCAAACATGACAGCAGTTAAAAAGAAGTCTAATCCTAAAATGGCCAAACTGGCGTATACCACGGTACGAGTGGTCGCACGTCCGATGCCTTCTGAAGTAGGGACACAATCGTAGCCTTGAAAGACGGCTATCCAGGTGACGACGCCACCGAATACCACACTTTTGATGATGCCGTTGATGATATCATCATAAAAATCGACGGAAGCTTGCATATTAGACCAGAAAGCGCCTGAATCAACCCCCAGCCATTTGACTCCGACCATATAGCCGCCCCAGATAGCGATGGCGGTAAAAATGAGGGTGAGGATGGGGAGTGCGATTTGGCCCGCCCAAAAACGGGGGGCGATGACGCGGCGCAGCGGTTTGACACTCATCATTTCCATGCTATCGAGTTGTTCGGTGGCTTTCATGAGACCAATTTCGGCGGTAAGAGCGGAGCCTGCGCGGCCTGCGAAGAGGAGTGCACCGACCACTGGCCCTAGTTCGCGGACCAAGCTGAGAGCAATCAGTTGACCGAGGGCAGGTTCGGCGCCAAATCGCACTAAAATGGTGTAGCCTTGGAGGCCTAGAACCATGCCAATGAAGAGGCCGGATAAAATGATGATGATGAGGGACAGCACGCCTACGAAATAAAGCTGATCAATGAGTAATTTAAACCCGTGGGGGTTGGGTTTGCCAATAATTGCTCGAAGAAGGAAAAAGGTGACACGACCGGCGTCGGATAATAGGGTGATACCAGCTTGTCCGAGGGCCAAAAGCGGGTTCATGAGGATGTCTCCATGAGATCGGTATAGTAATCTATGGCTGGGTAGTGGAAAGGCACGGGGCCATCGGGCAGTGCTTGCATGAATTGCTGGACCCAAGCGGATTTTGAGTGGAGGATAGCGGTGGGATCACCGTGTTCGATGATAGTCCCTTCTGAGATGACGTAGACATAGTCAGCGATGCTGATGGTTTCTTGGACATCGTGTGAAATAATAATGCTGGTCATGCCCAAGGTGTCATTTAGCAGACGAACTAACTTGACTAAAGTGGCCATAGAGATGGGATCTTGGCCGCTGAATGGTTCATCGTACAAAATAAGGCTGGGATCGAGGGCAATGGCACGGGCGAGGGCGACGCGGCGAGCCATGCCACCTGAGAGTTCATTGGGCATTAAATCGCGTGCCCCCCGCAGGCCCACGGCTTGGAGTTTGATGAGCACGATATCGCGGATAAGGCGTTCGGACAATTGGGTGTGTTCCCGGATTGGGAAGGCGACGTTATCAAACACATTGAGGTGGGTAAAGAGGGCACCGCTTTGAAAGAGCATGCCGAAGCGGCGGCGCACACGGTAAAGTTCGGGTTCAGAGAGGGTGGGGATGTTATATCCTTCTATTTGGATGGTGCCGGTATTGGGTATGAGTTGTCCGCCCATAAGGCGCAGGAGGGTGGTTTTACCAGTACCACTAGGGCCCATAATAGCGGTGATTTTTCCTCTGGGTATATCTAAGTTAATCCCCTTAAAAATAGGCCGTTCCCCGCGCGAAAAGGACAGATCGCGAATTTGGACACTGTGGAGAGCATGTCGGATCATAGTATATGTAACTTTTCTAACATAAAATGGGAGGCCGCTTCTTTATAGTATATGGTAACACCCGAGATGAGGGAAATATGTTAGAATTAAATTCACCTGGAAATGAGGTATTTAACCTATGACCACCACCCAAACCCGTACTTTTCTGCAAACAGGGAAAGCCGTGATAGAAGAGGAAATTCGGGCTATTCAAGCCTTGTCGGCTCGTATTGCTCACCCTTTTTCAGAGGTTTGCGAGCTGCTTTTACGATGCCAAGGCCGTGTGGTGGTGATGGGGGTAGGAAAATCGGGGCATATTGGGCATAAAATTTCAGCCACCCTAGCCAGTACAGGCACGCCCAGTTTTTTTGTCCATCCCACTGAAGCGAGCCATGGTGATTTGGGAATGATTACCTCCGAAGATGTGATTATTGCTATTTCCCACTCGGGTCAGACGCAGGAAATTTTACAGCTTTTACCGGTGTTGAAGCGTCAAAACATCCCCATTGTGGCGATGACGGGTCATTTACAGTCTACGTTAGCGGAACAAGCTACCTTCACCTTAGATATTTCGGTGGCTAAAGAAGCGTGTCCGTTGGGGTTAGCACCCACCAACAGTACCACTGTTACATTGGTTTTGGGCGATGCGTTGGCCATTGCGCTGTTAGAAGCCAGGGGGTTTACGCGGGAAGATTTTGCGGCCTCCCACCCAGGAGGTATGTTGGGTAAACGACTTTTAGTACGAGTAGAAGATGTGATGCAAACGGGGGATCGTATTCCTAAAGTACCGCCTACAGCTTATATACGACAAACTTTGTCTGAAATATCCCGCACACAATTGGGCATTTGTGCCGTCGTAGATGCCCAAAATTATTTGTTGGGAGTATTTAGTGATGGTGACCTACGACGGGCACTAGACAAAGAATTGAATGTACACACCACCCCCGTATCGGAAGTAATGACGGTTGGCGGCATCACCATGAAAGCAAATCAACTGGCTGCGGAAGCGTTACATTGGATGGACCACAAACACATTCATGCCATGATGGTCATTAATGATCACCATCAGGTCGTTGGTGCCTTTAACATTCACAATCTACTGGCCCGTGGGGTTCTATAAATGACAACCCGTTGGGGTATTCTTTGTGGACTGGGGTTACTGGTTCTGGGTTATTTCTTGTTACCCACCGCAGCCCTATTATTGCCCAAGACCAGCCGTTTCCCAGATACCTGGGTTTCTAAAGCTTTGGTTCATCGTTTTGATGAAAAAGGCCAATTGGAGCAACAATTGTCCATGGACAGTTGGATCCACTATTCTGACAACACCATCCGAATGGAAAACCTGGATTTAAAAATATATCACCAAACCTTACTTCTTTGGCATGCGGGGGCAGAAGAAGGATCTGGTTATCAGTCTGGGCAAGATATCTCTTGGACCAATCAGCTCACGCTCAAAAAATCGGTCACCATGACACGATTTTTGCCGACACAAGCCCAAGTTTGGCGGTTAAATACGGATGAGTTACAGCTTACCCCAGATGAGGCCTATACGGATGCTTTGGCCTTGTTAACGGGACCTGGGCAAACTTTCATTCAAAGCACAGGGGCACGGGTTAATTTGCACACCGGAGACATTCAATTATTGAGCGAGGTGAAAAGTCATTATGATATTTCCACTCTTTAGA
>JAHFQG010000007.1 GCA_023266415.1 Francisellaceae bacterium
CTCGTGGCCCTCTATAAACCCAACAGCCTCTATCATGCTGCCGCCTACAAACATGTGCCTATGCTAGAATATCAACCCAGAGCCGCTGTGGAAAACAATGTTATTGGTACTGAAACCATGATTTTAGCGGCCATGCAACATAAAGTCCGTCATTTTGTGCTCATCTCTACCGATAAAGCCGTCAATCCCACCAATATTCTCGGTACCACCAAACGAACCGCTGAAATGCTGTGCCAGTTTTATCAACAAAAAACCACCACCACCGACTTTATCATGGTCCGATTTGGTAACGTTTTAGGCTCTCGAGGCAGTGTGGTGGAAACCTTTAAACGCCAAATAGAACGGGGTGGACCTGTCACCGTCACCCACCCGGATGTCATGCGATACTTCATGACCATTCCCGAGGCGTGTCAACTTATTTTACAAACCATGGTCACTGGACGGGGGGGCGATATCTTCGTTCTGGATATGGGAGATCCCATCAAAATTCACACTTTAGCAGAGCATATGATCCGCTTGGCCGGAAAAATAAACGATATTACCATCGAATATACCGGCCTACGTGCGGGGGAAAAATTGTTTGAAGAGTTGTTTCATGAACGGGAAGCCCTTCAAAAAAGTGCACACCCCAAATTGTTTATTGCCACCAGCCGATACCAGGATTGGGCTACTTTCGAACAGTTATACAAACAACTAAAAGATGCTTGTGCAGCGCATCAAGAAACAGTTGTGGTGAAATTATTAGAAGCCATGGTGCCTGAGTTTCGTCGGAGTGAGACGTGCCTTGCCCACAGCTCCGACACAATTGATATCAATCTCTAAAGGATCCAATATGTTTATCCGAAAAGCAGTCTTTCCGGTGGCCGGGTTAGGCACACGATTTTTACCCGCCACCAAAGCCAGCCCCAAAGAAATGCTTCCTATTGTGGACAAACCCCTCATTCAATACGCGGTCGAAGAAGCCATTGCTGCTGGAATAACCGAACTGATTTTTATCACCAGTGGCTCAAAACGGGCCATTGAAGATCATTTCGATACCAACTTTGAGTTAGAAAACCACCTACAAAACAAAGCGCAAACACGTCTGTTGGATTTGGTCACCCATATCGTGCCTAAAGGGGTACATTGTATTTATGTGCGGCAACCAGAAGCTCTAGGATTAGGACATGCTGTGTTGTGTGCCAAACCTGTGATTGGGAATGAACCTTTTGCCGTATTATTAGCCGATGACTTAATAGACAGCAACCCCATACCCTGCTTATCGCAGATGTGCGCCTATTATCAAATGCACCAAACAGCGGTTGTTGCAGTGCAACGTATTGCCCCAGAGCAATCCCGTCAATATGGGGTAGTAGAGGTTCCTGCTAACTTTTCAGGCAAAGGGCCCATAGCAGCCATTGTGGAAAAACCAGCCCCTGAGGTAGCCCCTTCGGCTTTTGGGGTGGTGGGGCGGTATATTCTTACCCCACCCATTATGGATATATTGGCATCTACACCCCGTGGGGCAGGCCATGAAATTCAACTCACCGATGCCATTGCTACCCTGTTAACCCAATATCCTGTACATGCCTTTGGGTTTGCGGGCGTTCGGTACGACTGTGGCAGTAAATTGGGGTATTTAATGGCCACCCTCGAATATGGGTTAAAACATCCCGAAGTGGGCGAAACATTTGCTCAGTATATAACAGAGCGAATAGGGGCAGTGCCAGCTTAGTACAGAAATAGGGCTCTAATAAAAAAATGTGTTCAGTAGGCTCAATCGGTCATGGTCATTTTCTTCCATATTATCCGTAAATTCTACTGCCCACCCAGGACTATTTGAGCCAGTCAAACTGGCAATCGATCTATTAAACGGGGATAAAGTAGAAGAAAAATGGACAGCGGGCTTTACAGGCATAGAGAGGATTGGGAATCCTTTAAAGGATGTGGACGCATGAGGTAAGGAAGCGATAGTCGTTTTCAATTTTTCTGAGTCATCCAATACACTTTTTAGGATATTTCTAATATCAGCCACCGTCGGCCGGTTTTCAGGTGAAGAATCAGTCATTTTTGAAATTAATTGGAAAATTGCCTTATTCAAATTTTCATATTCAGGCAGATCTTGTTTAAATAGAAGGGGTATTCGACATAAATGACTAATATCCTCTTTCCCCACGTAAGATTCCGGAAAATATTGGCTGTAAGCACTGGCAGCCATCAATTCAGCAAAAAGTACTCCTAAGCTGTAAATATCGACAGCTGTTGTAGATTCACCCCATTGCATTTCCGGTGCTTTATAGCCTTCCGTACCCACATCTTGATACGGAATTTTTCGAAACGACGACTTCTGGGGATCTGCTGGTTCACACATTTCCTCTAATACAGCGAAATTACCATCTGTTAACAAAATATTACCATTTTGTTGCAGTAAGAAGTTTTCTAGTTTAATATCTCGATGAGCAATAATGCCTGCATTTAGCCAAACCTGATACGCTTCTAAACATTTTAACAATAGCTCGACTCGAACTGGAAAGGTATAAGTCTCTTCATGAATATCATGCACATAAGAATGTAAATCATTTTCTTCTAATCCCATCATAACAGCTAATTTGGGCTTCTGACTTTTCCCACGATATACCCCCGCCATTTGAAGGCGACCCAATTTCTGTAGACAAAAAATTTCCATACGAATATAATGCAGTCCCTGCAATAATGGATTTTCTGAATACTCTGTGGTGGGAGACGCATTAAAAAAATCTTGCAGATAAGTCAGCGGTATCGCTTTTAAAAATTTATTTATTCTTTTGGAAAGTGAACTTATATGAAAACCAACCAGTAAGGAAACCAACTTTTTAATGGATTTCTCAGGCAACCCCAGTGTCTCAAGACACTCCCGAATGACCTTCTTTCGAATGACCTTCTTTTTAAATTTTTTTGGACTTTTTTGACATATCTCTAAGAGATCTTTTTCTAATAAAATACTGCGTTTAAACGCCTCAAATTTATCTTTAACCTCATGAATTGGCTGACCAAATTTTACTTGTTGAGCCGCTTTGACACGAAAATAAGATCCAGCTGGGTGTCGAATATCTGGGGCTTTTTTGATTTTTTTATGTAAGCTACGTCCTATCATATAGGAAACCTTAATTTCTCCATTTTCTAACACACTGGGAAGGTAGGGGTTTTGTTCGTTTCTCGAGTATTTGGTTAACACTTGCACCAATCCAATCGGTGTATTGGGGGTTGAAGGTGGCGTTGGGGTGGGCGTTCTCGATAATGAGCATACGTATTCCTCGGATGCTAAAAAACCCTCAATCTGTTGTACAGAACGTACGATTTTTGGGGGGGAGGGGGGAACAATAGGCATAAGTCATATCTCCGAAAAGTTAAAATCAAATTTTTGGACCATTTCGCTTCTTAGAGGAAATTTCTGTTTTCGGTAGGTTGTCCAAGGTTTTTTTAGACGTTAATGGAAGTGATATATACGATGTTTTTGGAGTGGCCCGTATAGGAACAGGCATTTTCAAGAGGCAAGGCTCTTCTTGGGGAGCCTTTTCTTGGACAGGCTCTTTTTCTTGGACAGGCTCTTCTTGAGGAGTCTTTTCTTGAAGAACCTTTTCTTGGACAGGCTTTTTCTTTAGCATATCTGAAAGGGCCTGCTGAGCTTCACTTAAAGTAGGTCTGTTATCTGGTTCCCAGGATAAAAGGGACTGAATCAACCTAAATGCTTTTTTGTATAAATCGGAGTTGGCCATCTCTCGATCGGGCACTTGGTCTACTTTTTTGTCCACGCAACTCTTTATCTCTTTCGGGGTGGGATTGCTTGTCTCAGGAAAAAAGTCTGTAAATTTATCTATGAAAATAAGTAAGAAAGTCACCCCAATACTATACATATCAATTGCAGTGGTTACTGGCTCATCTTGCTTATCTTTTCGTGAAAACATCTCGGGTGCCATATATAATTCAGTGCCCACCCTGTTATAAGGAATACTCCGAAACCGTTTAACTTCGACTTCTTCAGGACAGATCTCCGGAAAAACAGCAGAGTCACCATCGCTTAAAAAAACTTCATCCTTGTCATTAACAAGTATGTTTTCTAACTTTATGTCGCGGTGGGCAACAATACCCCGATCTATCCATACTTGATAAGCATTCAAAATCTTTTCAAACCACTTTAATTTATCCGAAAGAGCCAGTGGAGGCCTATCCTCATCTTTAATCTCAAATCCTAATACTTCAAATAAATCCCCCTTTTGAGCCAAGGGCATAGGAATAGCCAATTTGGGAATGCCATTTTTTCTGGCAGGATATAAAATCGCTCCTTGCGTACCTAAACGACCTAATTTGTCAAGAGAATGAATTTCAGCATATAAGACATTTAATCCTGTTAGAAAGGGATTAAAAGTTTTTGGGAAAGGTGGCTGCTTATCCCGATTAAGATATTTTTGAATATTCATTATGGGGACATTTTTTAAAAAATCCATCTTGAGTTCTTTTAAATTTTGTTCGTTTTCGTGAAATGATTTGATGGTTTGATAAAAGTTTTTTATAATGCTCTTTAGGAATTCCTTGTCGCTCGCAGACAAATTTTTATTTTTGAGAAATTCTTGTATGGTTTCTTTGAACATTTTATTGTTTTCTTTAAAAAATTGGCGATTATCATAAATTTCTTGTAAAATACATTCAAACGGTCTAAGTTCTTTTTCGGATAATTTAAGCGCCTTTACAATGTCATTCATTATGATTTTTAATCTATCTAAGATCTCATCAGGCCTATTGATGATTCCACTAATTTCACGCACAATCGTTTTCAGTGTTTTCTGTTCTTCTTTGGATAGTTCAAGACTTGTGTAAAATTCCTCAAAATAAGATAGAACAGATAAAAGTTCCTTTTCCTTAAAAAAATCAGTGACGGTCTGGAGTGATCTCTCCAGTACATTCGTGAACTTTAGTGCCATGATGGGAGGATAGACGGAGTCAAAATCAATATCAGAATAGTCAAATTGCTGACTTATTTTTACTTTTTGGAAAAAAGTCCCTGAGGGGTAAGGTCCTTCTTCTTTGATACCTTGGCCAATAAGCGTTACACCATGAGAAGTATATAGTAAACTAACATTGTTATTAGGGCTGTCTTTTCTGGATACTTTCCTAGCAAGCTGAACTACTTCATCAGGTGGGGTCATTGTCGTCGAGGGATTAGGATAGCCCATGGGAACTGGGGAGGAAACAGAAGAGAGATCGGATCCTGGCGTCATGGGGAATTGAGGGGAATCATTACCCAATAGAGGAGGAGCACTTTGGGGATAAATAGCCATTGATTGTCGGCGTATATTCTCTATATTCTGTGTGGGGGTTAAGCTGCGACCGTCCTCAAATAGATGGAACTTATTGACTAATGGCATGGGTATATACTCCTAATAATGGCCTAATGAGGCATTATATCACAATTGAAGTTAGTAAGCTAAGAACAACTAAATATTTAGTTAAAAAGCTAATTTTGGGGTAGCTCGAACAGTATCCGGCTTCGGAGTTTTCTGGGGAGCCTCTTTTGTGATAGCTGGCTGTTCACTCGTGTTTTTTGCACGTTTCCGGATATCTAAAATCTTTTTGCGGATCTCGATTATAGTCGGCCGTTCATCAGGGTTCTCCGATAAAATCAGTTTTAGATAAGTAGCAAATTCTTTATATAAATGTGTTTGTTCTACATCATATTCTGGAATAGGAAAACGCTCGTTAAAAGAATTTAGAAAAGTTTGTATTTCTTCACAGGTTGGATCTGCCGTTATAAAAAAATCTCCAGGAATATCATAGAGTAAAATAAACAAAAAGGTCACGCCAAGACTGTATATATCTACAGCCGCCGTTATGTTTGGAAGCCGTTTAACTAACTCTGGCGCCATATAGGCCACTGTACCCATAGCCTGACTGGGGATGTTCTTAAATCGTGCGCCTTCAGGAGTTTTGGGACAAGCTTCTGGAAAAACAGCAAAATTGCCATCAATTAAAGATATCGTATCGTGATAAATCAATATATTATCTAATTTAATGTCTCGGTGGGCGACAATGCCTTTATCGGTCCATGCTTTATAAGCATCCAAAATACCTATAAAGAAACCCAGTTTTTTGAAAAGAGACGACTTATTCTTAGCTTTAACTTTTTTATCTAATAAATCACATAAGTCACCCTGTGTCGATAAAGGCATGGGAATGGCCAGTTTTGTAACTCCACCCTTTGCAGGATATAGCATCGCACAATTTCCCCTCAAACGCCCTAATTTGTGAAGAGAATGGATTTCGGCATGAAAAGCATTTAATTCTGAAATGAAGGGATTAGAGCCAGAAGAGGGAAGGGGTTGTTTTGGCTGGGCGAGATATTTTTGAAGACTAACTATGGGGATGTTTTTTAGAAAATTTTCAAAAAATAATTTGTCATGCAAATCAGTTTTTTGTACAATATCCTTCAAGATTTCAATTTCATTTTCAGACAATGGAAGTCTTTCATAAAGTTCTTTAAAACAAAAAGAAGCATGGTCCGGATTTGTTAAAGCAATACGAGCAATACGACTCAGTGCGCGCTCTAGCATGATTGAGATTTTTAGGGCGTCAATGGAGGAGGTAGGAGATAGATTAGAAGGTGGAGTTTCTTTTTTGAGGGTTTCTTTTTTAAAGATTTGGCTTAATTTTATTTTTTTTGTAAAAGTACCTGATGGATAGTGAGATACCCCATCAGAGTCGGTTGACCCTCTTTTTCTGTTCCGACCAATCACCATGACATGGTGAGGCGTTATGAGCAAACTGGTACTGTTAGGATCTGTTTTATCTTTTGGAATTTTCTGAGCAATTTGAACGATTTCAGAAGAAGGCGTTACCATAGAGGGGGATTCTGATATTGGACGGGCTAATATAGGAGAATTGCTGATCAAATGAGGCGGGGCACTGGCAGTACGGGTAGCCTCATAAATGGCGCTTAATCGTTGGTATAACGTCTGTGTCGGAGTCAAACTACGATTGTCCTCAAATAGACAAAACTGATCAACCAATGGCACGGGTATATACTCCTAACGACAATATTTATTGGGCATTATACCACAATTAAAGTTAGCAAGCTAAGAGTCACTAATATTCTAGTTAAATAACTTATTCACGAAAGGACTGAACCCTACCCCCTTCCCCCCAGCCCCCGCTGGGGCTGAAGGCTCACAGGGTGACACAAAACCCCCCTGTCATGCCAGCGCAGGCTGGCATCCAGTTGCCTGTAGTATATATTTTGTTAAGTCATCCCGAGCGTAGCCCGTCATCCCGAGCGTAGCGAGGGATCTCCTTATGCCATGGAGATCCTTCGCTACGCTCAGGATGACGTGAGAGGCTCAGGATGACGTGGAAACATAGCCATTCATGCAACAAGGCCGTTCAGTGTCATGCGCTGGGGTAACAGTTCAGTGTCATGCGCTGGGGTGACCAGTTCAGTGTCATGCCAGCGTAGGCTGGCATCCAGTTGCCTGTAGTATATATTTTGTTAAGTCATCCCGAGCGTAGCCCGTCATCCCGAGCGTAGCGAGGGATCTCCTTATGCCATGGAGATCCTTCGCTACGCTCAGGATGACGTGAGAGGCTCAGGATGACGTGGAAACATAGCCATTCATGCAACAAGGCCGTTCAGTGTCATGCGCTGGGGTAACAGTTCAGTGTCATGCGCTGGGGTGACCAGTTCAGTGTCATGCCAGCGTAGGCTGGCATCCAGTCCGAGTATTCCGAGTATTAGGACCCTGAAATATTCTGTATTTGCGCTTTTGTCCTTTCCAGCGTCTCATGAGCTAATCGTAGTTTTTCTTGTTCCTTCTCAACCACAGCTTTGGGGGCTTTGGTCAAGTAGTCGGGGTTGTTCAATTTGACCACCAGGCGTGCAATATTGGCCGACAGGAGATCTTGTTCTTTCTGCAAACGGGCCAATTCGGCCTTGATGTCCATGAAATCGGTGATAAACACGTCAATATCGCCCACCCGCGTTTGGGCACTGAGCGGGGGTGGGGTGGAAACCCACGCAATGCCATTGGCTTTACCTAAGTTTAGCAGCGCATTTTCGTGATGATGCACATATCTTTGTTGTAGTACCGAATCCCCTTTGAGTTGCAAAGATACTTTTTGGTGGGGGGGAATGCGCATCTCTCCTCGAATGTTGCGAATGGCAGTAATCATGTCTTGGATAAAACAAACTTCTTTCAGGGCCTCTGGGTAAATTAAGGCAGAATTTAAGAGAGGATAGGGAGCCAGCATGAGAGAATCACCCTTTATATTTAAAATGGGTTTTAGTCGCTGCCAAATTTCTTCCGTAATAAACGGCATAATAGGGTGTAATAAACGAAGTAAGGTTTCTAAAACACTGAGTAAGATGACACAAGTTTCTGGAGAAATAATGGATTTACTAAGCTCTAAATACCAATCGCAATATTTATTCCATGTGAAATCGTATAAAGCTTGGGCAGCTAAGTCAAATCGATATTGGTCGAACTGTTTGGTCACTTCTTGAATAAGGAATTGAAGTTCAGTGACTATCCATTGGTTGATGGGTAAGGTGGGAGGGGTATATAAAACAGTTTTCCCTTCGGCTTGCATTAATCCATAGCGCGCGGCATTCCACAACTTGTTACAAAAATGTTTGTAACCGGCCACTTTGGCCAAATCAAATCGAATATGACGATTTTGGGAAGCTAGGGCACAAAACGTGAAACGTAATGCATCCGTTCCGTGGGGTTCAATGCCGTCAGGGAACTGTTTTTGGGTGGCTTTCAGAATAGCCTCTTTTAAATGGGGTTGCATCAATCCGTAGGTGCGTTTTTCTAATAAATCGGCCAATGAAATGCCATCAATGACATCGAGGGGATCGACCGTATTACCCTTCGACTTTGACATTTTTTGCCCTTCTGCGTCTTGGATAAGACCATGGACATACACGGTGTGGAAGGGGATTTGCTGAGTAAATTTGAGACCCATCATGATCATACGGGCGACCCAAAAGAAGATAATATCAAACCCAGTGATCAATACTTGGGTGGGGTAGTAGGTGTTGAAATCAGGCGTTTTTTGAGGCCAACCGAGGGTGGAAAAGGGCCATAGAGCAGATGAAAACCAAGTGTCTAGGACATCTGGATCTTGATGGAGAGGTGTCTGGGCAGCAATAGAATAAGTTTGTCGAACAACTTCCTCGTTTTCCCCCACGTACACTTGCCCCGCATCGTCATACCAAGCAGGAATGCGGTGTCCCCACCACAGTTGCCGAGAAATACACCAATCTTGAATATTTTCCATCCAGGCAAAATAAGTGTTTTCCCACGTGTCTGGGACAAATCGCACCCGTTTTTGACGCACTGCATTTAAGGCAGGCTCGGCCAAAGGGCCCACCTTCACATACCATTGAGGGGTGAGAAGGGGTTCAATAATCGCCCCACTTCTATCGCCTCGGGGAATTTTAAGTATGTGTGGTTCTTGATGTACCAGATACCCTTGTTCTTTCAAATCGGCCAGAACACGCTCTCGGGCATCGGTACTTGTGAGCCCTTGATAGGGTAGGGGAACTTGGTCGTTGAGCGTGATATCGCGATGAAAGATAGATACCAAAGGCAATTGATGGCGTAACCCCACTTGGTAGTCATTAAAATCGTGAGCGGGGGTAATTTTGACACAGCCTGTGCCAAACGTGGGATCTACAAAAGTATCGGCCAAAATGGGTATGATTTTTTGGGTGAGAGGGTGTAAAATTTTTTGACCAATGAGGTGTTGATAGCGCTCATCGTCAGGGTGTACGGCCACCGCTTCATCCCCGAGTAGAGTTTCAGGGCGGGTGGTAGCGATGATCACCCACTCAGTACTGTCTACCACAGGGTAGCGGATGTGCCACAGAAAGCCTTTTTCTTCCTCTGTCAGCACCTCTAAATCGGAAATGGCAGTCTGAAAAACGGGATCCCAATTTACCAGCTGTTCGCCTCGGTAGATAAGCCCTTCTTGGTACAACCGGATAAATACGGTTTGAACCGCCTGTGACAACCCTTCATCTAAGGTAAAGCGTTCACGGGACCAATCACCCGATGCCCCTAAGCGTCGCATTTGGCCTGTGATATGGGTACCCGAGGTGTGTTTCCATGCCCAGACTTTTTCGATAAACGCTTCTCGGCCTAAATCGTGACGGGATGTATTTTGGTTGGCTAACTGACGCTCAACCACCATTTGGGTGGCAATCCCAGCATGATCAGTCCCCATTTGCCATAAAGTGCTATCCCCTCGCATGCGATGATACCGGATAAGCACATCCATGAGCGTATCTTGGAAGGCATGCCCCATGTGAAGCTGGCCCGTGACATTAGGGGGGGGAAGCATAATACAGAAGGGTTTTCCCCCAGGGGTAGGCTTAAAATAACCCGATTTTTCCCAATGGGTGTACCAAGTTTTTTCAAACGTGTTGGGTTGGTATGTCTTTTCCATAAATAACCTTTTTGTATGAGCGGCACCAGCCTAACTATTTAATATGTCCCCTCCCCCGCTACGCGGGGGAGGGCAGGGTGGGGGTGTATCTTATTCAGCATTTACTTTTGAAAATAAATAATGCATGAGTAACGGAATGGGCCGCCCAGTTGCGCCCGCTTTTTCACCACTAAATTCACATGCCGTACCAGCCACATCCAGATGAGCCCAATGAAATTTTTCGGCAAAACGGGATAAAAAGCATGCCGCCGTGATACTGCCTGCATTAGGGCCCCCAATATTGGCCATATCAGCACAAGGGCTTTTGAGCAATTTTTGATATTCATCTAACAACGGTAACTGCCAGGCTGGATCGTCTGCACTTTGCCCAGCTTGGAGTAAACCGTGCGCCAGCGGGGAATGATTGCTAAAAAGTCCAGACACCACATGCCCAAAAGTGGCCACACAAGCACCCGTTAAAGTGGCAATATCAATGACCACATCAGGGTGAAATCGTTCGGCATAAGTGAGTGCATCGCACAAAATTAATCGCCCTTCGGCATCTGTGTTAAGAATTTCAATGGTTTTACCCGACATGCTGGTGACAATATCACCCGGAAAAGTGGCGCGCGAGCCAATACGGTTTTCACAGGTGGGGATAATGCCAATAATATTCAGAGGTAACTCTAATGCGGCAGCCGCTTGAAGCACCCCCAACACAGTGGCGGCGCCACACATGTCATATTTCATGCCAATCATGCTAACAGGCTGTTTAAGAGAGCTGCCCCCGGTATCGAACGTAATGCCTTTTCCCACCAACACAACGGGTTTTGTATCTTTTCGAGCGCCTTTGTAATGAAGAATAATAAGATGTGCGGGTTCATTGCTGGCAGCAGTGACCGATAACAAAGAGCCCATGCCGAGCGATTTCATGTCTTTTTCGTTCAAAATATTTACGGATAAATGCGTCTGTTTATCAGCCAATGCGGATGCTTGAGAGGCCAAATAACTGGGCGTGCATACATTGGCGGGGGTATTACCCAGATTTTTGGCCAGTGACATGCCTGCACTGATGGCAATGCCTTCTTGCAAACTTTTTTCGGCTAAAGCCAAATTTTTACGATTGGGTAAGGTAAAGGTGAGTTTTTTTAAAGGACGACGAGGTGGGATAACATCGGTTTTGAACGTGTCGAAACGATATAAAGCATTCAACAGTGTCATGGCAGCTTGCCGGATGTTCCATACTGTATCTCGACCTTTAACCGTCAACTCGGTGAGACAGCAAATGGCATCGAGTGAGCCCGTTTCTTGTAAGGTGTGAAGGGTGGTTCGAATGATCTGCTGAAAAGCAGTATCGTTGAATTCCCGTTCTTTGCCACAGCCAACCAGCAACACCCGTTCGGCGGCAAGGGAGGGCAGGTTATGGAGCAGTAAAGTTTGGCCCAACTTCCCCTCACAATCACCGCGGCGCAGGAGGGCGCTGAGGGCACCTTGAGTGGCTTTATCTAATCGTTCTGCCTCTGAACTAAGACGTCTGGGTTCAAAAACGCCCACGACCAAGCAATCGGTACGCTGTTTTTCAGGCCGGCCGCTTTTGACGAACAATTCCATGCTGGATATCCCCCCTTTAGACAAATTATTGTACCATAAGATTGACATAGTCTTGTAGGGGCAGCCTTGTATACCATGGTCTACATAGGGAATAATAGGGGCTTATGTTCTACTGGATGTGTTAGTTGTCGTGATTATTCGACGCTATTTTCTCACAGAGCTTTTAAAGGTCTTAACAGCCGTTACGTTGGTGTTGTTGCTCATTGCTTTGAGTAATCGATTAGTCATTTTGCTGAGTAGAGCAGCCTACGGCGATATGTCTTTATCGATGGTCTTTGGCGTGTTGATGTATCATATTCCAGATTTGTTGGCTTTCTTACTTCCGTTGTCGTTATTTCTTAGCCTGCTACTGGTGCTCGGACGTTGGTATACCGACCGAGAAATAACCGCCCTCCAAGCCTGTGGCATGCCTTGGCGAACCTTAGTCGTGCCCGTGGCCAATGTGGCAGCTATGTTATCGTTGTTTGTTGCTTACCTAACTTTTTGCGTCATCCCCTGGATCCACATCCAAAAAGAAAAATTGCTCCGCCAAGAAGAAACCCTCACCTTGCTCCAAACCCTTTCCCCAGAACATTTTCACGCCTTCCAAAGCGGCCAAAAAGTCATTTATGTTGAAAAAATGCTAAACCATACACTGGAAAAAGTGTTTATCGCCGAAAAAACACCTACAGGTAACTGGCGTATTCTCACCGCCCAAAGCGTCGCCCCCCTCAAACAAGGCGAAGATATCTATTTTACCCTCCAAAATGGCGTACGATACGACGGTGAACCTGGTCAAAAAAATTATACTCGCATCGCGTTCGGTCAATACGCCCAATGGATTGATAATCGCCCCAAAGACGTACCCCTGCTACACCGCGTCACCCCCACCAAAACTTTATGGCACGGATCTACCCTCGGCGCTAAAGCAGAATTGGAATGGCGTTTTTCCATTCCCCTCACCACCATGATTCTCGCCTTTCTGGCCATCCCCCTCGCCTATACCACCCCTCGCACAGGTCGTTATGCCCGTATCTTTCCCAGCATTGTGTTATACATCCTCTATTACAATGTCCTCACCATGAACCGACGCTGGATAGAAGCCGGTATTATGCCCCTCTCTTTCGGCGTCTGGTGGGTACACGGTGCCTTGATTCTGTTCGCTGTCTGGTTGTGGTCAAAAACATGATATTTCAACGCTATATCGCCCAAGCCATATTAGGGCCCATCGGCCTCATGTTGCTGCTCTTAATGGGCTTAGAATTTTTTTTCTCTTTTGTGAATGAGGTTCGATACGTAGGAGTGGGTGAATATCATTTATTCACTGCTCTTTGGGTGCTTATTCTATCACTCCCTACCCGCGTGTACCAACTGTTTCCCATGGCCGTGTTGGTGGGCGCTTTATTAGGCCTTGGTACCCTCGCCAGCCACGGAGAATTGATCGCCATGCGTGCCGCTGGCATATCCCTCAAACGCATCGTCATTTTGCTGCTCAAAGTCGGATTTATTTTGGCAGTTCTGATCTCTTTCATGGGCGAATGGGTATCTCCCTATACCGAAATGAAAGCCCAACAAGTGAAAACCAACGCTATGAGCGGCGGGAAAGCCCTTTATACACACCAAGGCATGTGGATGCGTAGCCGACAAGATTTTGTACACATCGATGCCTGGGATAACCAAGGTACCCTCACGGGGGTGAGCCGATACCAAATGGATGACACTGCTCGCTTGGTAAAAAGCAGTATGGCCGCCTCTGCCCACTACCAAGCACCGCATTGGGTATTACACGACGTCAAAACCACGTTTTTTAACACCGATAATATCCAAACCACCCACGAAACCGAAGAGCTCTGGGACAGTGATATCAGCCCAGAAGTGTTGAATCTATCGCAAGTACGCTACGTCGATGAATTATCGTTCAGCGGATTGTGGCAAGCCATTAAATTTAGAAATTCAAATGACTTAAATTCAGATAGTTACCGCTTGGCACTCTGGCAAAAATTACTTCAACCTTTTGCCGTACTTGTCATGCTCTTTTTAAGCGCCCCCGGCGTGTTTGGCCCGCTGCGAGACGTCACGTTAGGAGCCCGCTTGTTGAGCGGCATTGCCCTGGGGTTTGTGTTCCATACCTTGAATGCTACCCTAGGCCCCTTTATCTTGGTCTCCCATGGCCCTGTGTGGGTCGGAGCCCTGTTACCCCTTCTGCTGTTTTTGGGCTTAGGTGTGTTTCTCTTTCGACGTATTTTTTAAGGATAATGACGTATGTCACATACCCGAAAAGTGGCCGTGGTAGGCCTAGGATACGTTGGGCTGCCCGTGGTGGTGGCTTTGGGTAAAATAGCCCCTACCATCGGATTTGATGTGTCTAAAACTCGTATTGAAACCCTTCAACAGGGGCAAGATACCACAGGAGAAATTTCAGCTGAAAGCCTCCAAGAGGCTCATCTGATTTTATCCCACGATCCAAATGTACTCAAAGCGGCCGATTTCTACATCATCACCGTCCCTACTCCCGTCGATTCAGCTAAAATCCCCGATTTGAGCTTTGTTATACAGGCCTCACAAACCGTTGGTCAATACCTCAAACAGGGTGACATTGTGGTGTATGAATCCACCGTGTACCCCGGGACGACCGAAGAAGTGGGGATCCCCGTCCTTCAGAAAATTTCAGGATTGCAAGCAGGACGCGATTTTTTTGTGGGTTATTCACCTGAGCGGATTAATCCAGGCGATACAGAACACAGCCTTAGTAAGGTAACCAAAATAATTTCTGCCCAAGAGGAACCCACCTTACAACAAATCGCCAGTGTATATGGGTCGATTGTGGCAGCAGGCCTACACCCCGTGAGCAGCATCAAAGTGGCTGAAGCCGCTAAAGTAATTGAAAATACCCAACGAGACCTCAATGTCGCCTTTATGAACGAATTGGCCATCATTTTCGATCGCATGGGCATCGATACTCAAGAAGTCCTTAAAGCCGCTCAAACCAAATGGAATTTTATGCCTTTTCAACCCGGCTTGGTGGGTGGGCACTGTATTGGGGTTGATCCCTATTATCTCACCTATAAAGCAGAACAATTAGGCTATCGGCCAGAGGTTATTTTAGCCGGCCGCCGTATCAACGATGGTATGGGCAAATTTATTGCCGAAAAAACCATCAAATTATTGATTGGACAAGGCAATGCCATCAAAGGCGCCCGTATTGCCGTGCTGGGCCTCACTTTTAAAGAAAATTGTGCCGACTTACGCAACTCCCGCGTCATGGATGTGATCCGCGAGCTTTCCAGTTACTCAACTCAAGTGTTGGTTCACGATCCTTTGGCCTCCCCACTCGCCGCCCAAGAAGAATATGGGGTTTCCTTACTGCCGTGGGAAGATATCCACTCCGTAGATACCGTGGTACTGGCCGTGGCTCACCAGTTTTATCGGGCTTTATCACTCCGTACCTTGCGTCAATGCTTTGCCAAAGCCCCCCTGTTGGTGGATGTGAAAGGTGTTTTTTCAAAATATGACTGCGAACAGGCAGGGATACATGTGTGGCGACTGTGATGCGCCGCACAAAATTGTTGCACCGTTCCATCGATTGTTTGAAAAAAAGTGTTTTTACCTCTTGCATTGAGGTTTCAAGCCAAGCTATAGTCATTTCATAAAATAAAAACATAAAAATGTTTTGTTGGAGTGCGACGCAAGTAGTTCCGGTATGGCCTACCCCTGTTCCTGCAGTGATGAGCAGGGGCGGCTATAATTCGTGTAAACGAAGTTGAAAAACTGGAGCCCGCATGAGCACGCCAAACTCTGACGCTGAGTTATTGCAGTCATTACGGTCTTTGATGTTACAGCCCCAACCCGCTACCCACGTGGTCTCTTATATCCGCTCTATCGAACCGCTTATTCCTGCTATGCAAGATAAAACGGCCCAACAAGACGTGCTGTATTGCCTGGATGTGTGGGATCACCGTTGGCAGTTATCTGATTTATCATACTATCTGACATTACCCCAAACACTCCGCACTTACTTTAATCAGTTGGAGTTTTTGTTATCTGGTGGACCAACTAAAGAGATGATCGAAACCCCCTCCGTTTGGTCTGAATCCGTGAGCATCGGAAGGCTGGGAAAACTTTTGAAAAAACTACGCGCAATAGGGGCCCATTTGGTGCCTCGTCCCCATAAAGAAACTTTTCATCAAATTTATGCCCGAGAAATGCTGAATAAAGTGAAAGAAGTACGGAATAATTGGGAAGAAGCTCTGCAAAGTCGCAAAATGAACCCCTACCACCCCGAAGACATTGTGAATACACTCACCGCTTTTAGCCAGCATATGAGCCAAGCTTTGTCGTTGGAAAAAGGACTCCACAAACGCGTGGAAGAACAGTTGGGAAAATTATGGTGCCGGAGGCGAGACTCGAACTCGCACAGTATCTCTACCACTGGATTTTGAGTCCAACGCGTCTACCAGTTCCACCACTCCGGCTTGCCTGCCAGTATATCATCAAAAATAGTCTAATCAAGCCATCAGCCTATCCATGTCTGCGGCTAAAGGCCTGTGGCATGACAGGGCTTTGAAATTGGGATATAATGTCAGCAGTTTTTAATAAGGAGTAGTTTCGTGAGCAAAATGTTTGGTTTTATCCTGTTTTTATCCTCTTTTTCCGTCTGGGCCGAAGAAGCAATCCCAGCATCAGCCCCCGCTATGTCTGGGCAACTAATAATGTTAGCCGGCTTTCTTGGTATTTTCTATTTTCTGGTCTGGCGCCCTCAAAGCAAACGCGCTAAAACTCATCAACAATTGTTGCAAAATTTAACCGCAGGCGATGAAATTGTGACCACCGGTGGCTTGTTTGGCAAAATCACCACCCTCGAAGATCAGTTCGTTAGCATCGAAGTGGCCAAAGGCATCGAAGTGAAAGTGCAAAAACATGCTGTGGCACAGACCATGCCCAAAGGGACATTGAAATCTTTATAGTTAGGGCCCTGGACCCCAGCACAGGCTGGGGTGACGGCGATTATGCGCTGAGATAATAAACGAAGTACGCCGGCCTTACAATGAAAAGAGGTAATTTTTGGCAGCTTTAAACACATTTCCCCGGTGGAAGTACGCCCTTTTAGGAATAACCCTTCTGCTAGGCCTCCTGTATGCCCTCCCCAATCTGTATGGGGAAGATCCAGCCATTCAAATAGGCCAAGAAGGCCATGAAACCCTTCCTTCCACCTGGGGCCACACCGTTATCCATACCTTGGCAACCCATTCATTACCCCTAAAATCTCTGGAAGAAACACCCGGAGCATTACTCATCCGATTCAATAGCTTAGATACTCAACTTAAAGCCCAAGATCTGCTGAAAGCAGCGCTCCCCAAAGACGCCATCGTTGCCCTTAATTTAGCGCCCGCTACACCCAGCTGGTTACAAGCCATTCATGCCAATCCACTCAAACTGGGCCTCGATTTGCGCGGGGGGGTGCATTTTCTTATGGCAGTCGATTTAAATACCACGCTTCAAAAACGGCTTGAGCTAGATAATGAATCTCAAGCGATGGATGAAGTTCAACTCAAGCGAGATATTGTGGAGCAGACTATTGGCATTTTACGCAACCGCATTAATGAATTGGGGGTAGCTGAATCAGTCGTACAACGTCAAGGTCTGAATCACATTGTGGTGGAGTTACCTGGGGTACAAGATACTGCACGTGCTAAAGAAATTTTGGGCAAAACGGCCACCCTAGAGTTTGTGATGAAAGATGACACCCACGATGTGCGGACTGTTCTTTCTAGTGGGCATGTCCCGATGGGCTCACGTTTGGTGTATCACGCCGATGGCCGTCCTGTGCTGGTGAAAAAACGTATTATCCTAAAAGGCAATGCCATTACCAGTGCAGTAGCGGGGTTTGATAATCGAGATGGCTTACCCACCGTAAATGTTCGAGTGGGGGGAGGGGGCTTGGCAGTGTTTAAAAAAGCCACCCGCGACAATGTGGGCAAACAAATGGCGGTGATTTATGTGGAAACCAAAATGGAGGGTAATACCCCTAGAGTGATGGAAAAAATCATCTCCTTGGCCACCATCCAATCGGCTTTAGGCAGTCAATTCCAAATTACGGGGTTAGGGCGGGTAGAAGCGCAAGACTTAGCGTTGTTGATACGTTCTGGCGCGCTACCGGCGTCAGTTTCCATTGTAGAGGAGCGTACTGTGGGGCCCAGCATGGGGCAAGAAAATATTCGATTGGGTATGTTGTCGATGGCTGTGGGCGTTGGGTGTGTGTTGCTCTTTATGGCTCTGTATTACGGCATGATGGGCGTGATTGCCGATATCGCCCTCATCATTAACACAATTTTGTTGGTGGCAGTACAAAGTATGATTGGAGCGACCTTAACATTACCCGGTATTGCAGGCATTGTGCTCACTATGGGGATGGCGGTTGATGCCAACGTATTGATTTTTGAGCGTATTCGTGAAGAATTGCGTCATGGTATGAGTATTCAGGCAAGCATCCACAATGGGTTTGAAAAAGCGTTTTCTACTATTTTGGATTCTAACTTAACCACACTGATTGCGGCCATTATTTTGTTTAGTATTGGGATGGGGCCGGTTCGTGGTTTTGCCATTACGTTGAGTTTAGGGCTTATTACCTCGTTGTTTGCCATGGTGACGGGGGCTCGAGCGATGGTGAATTTGTTGTATGGCAACCGAACGCTTCATCAATTACCGGTGGGGATGTAAATGGAGTTTTTTCGCACACAAACGCATATTCCGTTTATGGCTTTGAGCCGATACACGGCTATTTTATCTGGGTTGATGTTTGCGGTATCTATTGGCTTTTTGGTTACCAAAGGGTTGAATTTTGGGCTTGATTTTACCGGGGGGACGCAAGTTGAATTGCATTACAATACCTCGGTTGAAGTGAGCACGGTTCGAGACATGTTGCAACATGCGGGGTACAAAGACGCCAAAGTCACGCATTATGGATCAACACAAGATATTTTGGTGCGTTTTGCGGCGCATCAAAAAACGGATGAGCAGGCTTTATCGAATCATATTCAGAAATTGTTAGTTAACGAACCTAAACATCCGGCAGAGGTACGACGAGTAGAGTTTGTGGGGGCGGAAGTGGGGGAGCAGTTGTCACGCCAGGGTTCATTGGCGGTGTTATTGGCCATTTTGGCCAGCATGGGGTACATTGCGTTGCGATTTGAGTATCGGTTTGCAGTGAGTGCGGCGGTGGCGTTATTGCACGATCCTATTGTTATTTTAGGGGTGTTTTCGGCCTTACACCTTGAGTTTGATTTGGCCACGTTAGCGGCCATTTTATCGGTGGTGGGATATTCATTAAATGATACGATTGTAGTACTAGATAGGGTACGAGAAAACTTTCGTAAGGTACGTCAATCTACACCACGAGAGATTTTGGATTTGTCCATTAATCAGACGCTCTCCCGTACCATCATGACTTCTTTTATGACCTTACTGGTGGTGATAGCTCTCTTTTTCTTTGGGGGTAGTTCATTGCATGGGTTTTCAACGGCGCTTTTAATTGGTATTTTGATTGGAACGTATTCGTCTATTTATGTGGCGGGGGCTTTGGCGTTAAAGTTGGGGTTAAGCCGGAAAGATTTACTGCCGAGAGCGAAGACAACCGTGTATGATACACCATAAGTAACTGTGCACGCCCCATCCTCTCATTTTTTATTTGTTACCCTCAGCGCCTCATTTGTCACCCCCCCCAGCGCCTCATTGGTCACCCCAGCGTAGGCTGGGGTCCAGAAGACAAATATTCGGACTGGATGCCAGCCTTCGCTGGCATGACAATGGAGCTGGATGCCAGCCTTCGCTGGAATCCAATGGGTTTCGTCGTTATCATAATTTTGGTGAGGAGGAAGGTGATGGGAGTTGTTTAGGGT